>JAZREZ010000034.1:0-30556 GCA_045661045.1 Clostridia bacterium | reverse complement strand
AGCGGAAATTGTCGACATAACCCTTGACGAAAGCGGTTGTGTAAAATCGGTTATAACTATGGCGGGCGCAGAATATTTGACAAAAGCCGCAATCATATGTACGGGTACATATTTAAAATCCCGCATTATCATCGGCGAATTTAGTCAGGAAAGCGGTCCTGACGGGGTATTCCCTGCAAATCAGTTGTCTCAGAATTTAAGAAATATAGGTGTTGAGCTTGTTCGTTTTAAAACGGGTACACCGTCGAGAATTAACAGACGAAGCATTGATTTTTCTGTTCTTGAAGAACAGCTTGGTGACGAAGAAATAACACCGTTTTCTTTTGAAAATGACGGTGCTGATATGGAAAATAAGGTTTCCTGTCATATCACCTACACCAACGAAAAAACACACAAGATAATTCTTGATAATCTTCACCGCTCTCCCCTTTACGGAGGCGACATTAAGGGAATAGGTCCAAGATACTGCCCATCAATCGAAGATAAAATAGTAAGATTTAAGGATAAAGAAAGACATCAGCTTTTTGTAGAGCCTATGGGACTTGATACAGAGGAGATGTATCTGCAGGGATTTTCAAGCAGTATGCCCGAAGAGGTTCAGCTTGATATGATACATTCTCTGCCGGGATTTGAAAAGGCAGAGGTTACCCGAAACGCCTACGCAATTGAATATGATTGCGCAAATCCTCTTCAGCTTCTTCCAACCCTTGAATTTAAAAAGATTGGCGGACTTTACGGCGCCGGTCAGTTTAACGGAAGCTCGGGGTATGAAGAGGCGGCGGCACAAGGACTTATTGCAGGTATAAATGCAGCACTTAAATTACAGGGCAAAGAGCCGTTTATCTTAAGGCGCTCGGATGCATATATCGGCACGCTGATTGACGATTTGGTAACAAAGGGCACTAACGAGCCTTATCGAATGATGACCTCGCGCTCTGAATACCGCTTGCTTTTGCGTCAGGATAATGCCGATTTAAGACTTACTCAAAAGGGTTATGAGCTTGGGCTTATTTCAGAGGAGCGATACCAAAAATTCTTAGAGAAAAAACAGGCAATAGAAAATGAAATCGAACGACTTAAAAAGGTTGTTTTACCACCCTCAAAAGAGGTGCTTGAAATTCTTGAGCGAAAGGGCAGTACGCCAATCACTACGGGAATTCACGCAGATGATTTGCTTAAGCGCCCGGAGATTGGCTACTATGATTTAGAAGGTGTTGATACTGAAAGACAGCCTCTTTCCAAAGATGTGTGCGAGCAGGTTGAAATCAGCATTAAATATGAGGGATATATAAACAGACAGATGTCGCAGGCAGAACAAGTTTTAAAGCTTGAAAACAAAAAGCTTCCCGATGATATTGATTATTCAAAGATTGACGGATTAAGACTTGAGGCAAGGCAAAAGCTTTCGCAAATCAAGCCGTTGTCTATTGGTCAGGCATCAAGAATTTCTGGAGTTTCCCCTGCCGATATCTCGGTACTCTTAATTTATTTAAATATGAAATAGACCCCCGCGGTCTATTTTTTTTTGCAAAAAATACTTGACAATACATTTTACCCGTGCTATACTAACTGTACTAATACAGATAATACAGATTGGAGGGAGCAAATGTTTAAGCTTGATTATACTGACCACCGCCCTGTTTATGAACAGATTAAAGAGAATTTTAAAAATCTGATTATTACGGGGGCAATGGCAGAAGGTGATTCTATGCCGTCTGTCAGGGAGTTGGCGGCAATTCTCGGTATCAACCCCAACACAATCCAGCGAGCCTACAAAGAGCTTGAAACAGAGGGATTTATTTATTCAATGCGTGCCAAGGGCAGCTTTGTTGCCCCCAGAACAAACATTATTGACTCAAAGTACAAAGAGGAACTTATGCTTGAATTGAATAAAGTTTTATCCGAGCTTGCATTTAGCGGAGTAAAAAAAGAGGAAATCTGCAATTTAATAGACAATCTTTTTGAGGAGGAGGGAAAATAATTGATTAAGGTAACAAATTTAACTAAAAACTTTGGTGACTTTACGGCTCTTTCGGAGCTTTGTATGCACGTGCCCAAAGGCTCAGTTTACGGATTGGTAGGTCCGAACGGAGCAGGAAAAACCACGTTAATCAAACACATAGCAGGGGTTCTTCGTCAGGATACGGGAGACGTACTTGTAAATAACGAAGTTCTTTATGAAAATATTTCGTGCAAGCAAAATGTTGTATACATACCAGACGATGTTTTCTTTTACAAATCCTATACTATAAAGGATATGAAAAAGTTATATAAAGGCATTTACCCGAATTTCAGCGAGGAGCGTTATAAAAAGCTTCAAGAGGTTTTTGGGATTGATGAAAACAAACGCGTTATGCGTCTTTCAAAGGGTATGCAAAAGCAGGTCGCATTCTGGCTTGGGATATGTGCAATGCCCTCCCTTTTAGTGCTTGACGAGCCTGTGGACGGACTTGACCCCGTTATGAGACGGCGTGTATGGAATTTAATTTTACAAGACGTTGCAGAGAGACAGACAACCGTACTTATTTCTTCTCACAATTTAAGAGAGCTTGAGAGCGTGTGCGACCACGTTGGTATTTTGCATCAGGGTAAAATCGTTATCGAAAAACAGCTTGACGATATAAAATCAGATGTGCATAAATTACAGCTTGCTTTTAAGGGTGACTTCCCAGAAGAATTGATTGAAAAATTAAAGCCGCTCCACAGCAGCGCCTTTGGCAGTGTTCATATGGTAATTGCACGGGGTAATATTGATGAGCTTTCTGAAAATATTAGGGCATACAACCCTGTAATTATGGACATTTTGCCGCTTACACTTGAAGAAGTATTTATTTATGAGCTTGGAGGTATGGGTTATGAATTCAAAGATATCCTTCTTTAATAAAGGTTTGTTTTTATCAAACATAAAACGCTTTTTATGGGCAGGAATTTTAGAAACTCTTGTTATGTTTTTATGTTTTCCGTTTAATCTTATGATAAAAACTCCCAGAGCATCGTGGGCAGAAAATTTCACCGACATACTTGAAAGGTATTCAGAGTATCCGCTTCTTGCCAACCTAACCATTTGTATTTATGCAGTGGTTCTCGCTGTTTTGTTGTTTAGTTATTTACATAAACCTAAGATGACTACTGCACTTCACGGATTGCCCGTTTCAAGAACAACGCTTTTTATAAGTACCGCTTTATCGGGAATTCTCTTATTAATTGCCCCCGTCCTGATAAACCTTTTGCTTATTATTCTTATTAAGTACACTATGGAAATCGGAACCTGGATTGTTATGACAAGTGTTATTCGTTGGGCGGTATATGCAATCTGCTTATCTCTTGTGCTTTTTGCATTTGCGACATTTGTAGGTATGTTTACAGGAAATCCTGCTGCACATCTTATATTTACATATATTGTGCATTTTCTGCCCCTTGCATTTTTTGCAGGCTTTATGGTTATGTGCGAAATGTTTTTACTCGGCTTTGACCCTGCATTTAATATACCAAAATGGATTATGGACCTGCCTATGATGACGGTGGCTCTTGATTTCACAGAACCGTGTACCCATTACATAATCTTAAATCTCATACTTACCGCTATCTTTTTTGTGCTTGGAATTTTAGTATACAAAAAACGGCCTCTTGAAAATGCGGGCGATATAGTTGTTTTTACTTGGGTAAAGCCTGTCTTTAAATATGGCGTAAGCCTCTGCTTTTCGGTTGCGGGTTTTTTATACACCGCCGCAATCAGCAATATGGACACAAATTCAGGAATGCTTACCCCCACGCTCTTGGGTATGCTTTGGGGAGCAATCGGTTTCTGTATAGCACAAATGCTGATTTTAAAAACCTGGCGTATTTTCGGTGCATACAAGGAATTTATCGGTGTTTTAGCCGTAATTGCTGTTATATTTGCAGGATTTCAGAGTGATATTACAGGCTTTGAAAAACGGCTTGTTGCTCCATTAGATGTTTCGCAGGTTTCGGTTAACGGATTTTATAATTTCCCACAATCTCAAATTACATTTACCGATGCAGACGCCATTGAAATTGTCACCAAGCTTCACGGAGGAGCAATCAAAAATAACGGCAAGTTTAATGAAAATGATTATACTGTTCATATGGGACTTGAATATGTTCTTAAAAATGGGAAAAAATTAAAGCGTGTATATCAAGTTAAGGCAGAACCTCTTTTAATGGAGCTTTACAATCATCCCGAGGCAAAGCTTGGTGGATATCCTATGCTTTATGACGATGTTGAAAGGATTGTGAGCATATCCACTTACAATGGAGGTAAGCAACTCTATATTAACGAAAATGATATTTTGCTTGATGCTTTAAGAAAAGATATAGAAGCTATGAAAATTTCACCCTGGTGGACAGAATACACATATCCGCCTCAGGCAGATATGGCGACAAAGGCTGAGAATACAGCAATTTACCTTGAATTTGAAATGATGCCTGAGGGTTCTGACATAAAGGATGTCCGTACGCCTTATCGCAATTATTATAACATCAGGGTTTTAGAGGACGAAATGCCGAATGCGTTTGCCATTCTTTCAGAGATACTTAAATAAATAACGGGAGGGGTTACCCTCCCGTTACTCTTTCCTAAAAACAATAAAATATATCAACATAAAGCCATTCTTATTAGACTTGCAATAAATGATACAACTTATGATTTAGACTTGTTACTTTTGATTGCCCAAAAGTAACCAAAGATGCAGTCGGGGGAAACCCCGACACCCCCATTGGCGCTCCCGACAAAGATAAACTTTTTATCATCCGAAGTTATTATTGGTTCGTCAGGCGTGAATTGTTCATTTAGTAGTACGCACTATACAGAGCGTGTCGCTTAAAAAGGTTTACCGATAGCCAAACAACTACTCTTGCTGAAAAAAGTGTTACGTTAGCAAAATAGCTTTTCGCAAATGCAAAACGCTATCCTAATTTTCAATTTTCAGCGGTTCGCACTTAGCCACAGTAAAACTGTGGAGTGCTATCGCATCGGCGCTGTGCCCAAAATCAAAGATTTTGACAGCGCTCGAATTTTCAACTTTCAATTTAAAAAATACTCAGTAAAAAATTACTGAGTATTTTCTGTTGGCTCGATTTTTCTATAATCATATAAATCAAGATACGCCTCAAGTGCATCGGGAGTAATCGGGACCTGTTGCATAAGTCCTGTCGCCTCGTTGCTTGATGCTACACTCCCTATGAGCGCATAGGGGAAAAGACGCATCTCTCCAAAACCGTCAAGCCAATCTGCTCTTGCCGCCTCTTCTTTTTCGCGCTTAATTTCAGGATTTATAATTTCTTTGCTTTTATTCAATGAAATCAACTCCTCATTTGTAGTTTGAATTGATTTCATTTTTTTATGTTGCTTAATTTAATCCAATTTTTATTTTTTGAGAGTTCTCTCCGCAATCTCTGCCGCTATTGCTACAAGCTCGCTGCATGGGCGTTTTTCATAATATTCATGTGTGCGCTCGCTTGGTGCGGGGACACTTTGTTCGTCTTTATCAAGACCTAAAAGGTCACGGCATATGATAGAGCCTGTTTCTTTTGAAAATTCAGCCGCCATTTTCTGAATTAACTCATAATGCTCTTTTTTCGCCTCGATGTCCGTAGGGTCAGAGTAGCCATTTTTAAAGCCTGCTACCATAAACATAGCACTGACCGCACCGCAGACCTCTCTCATTCTGCCCATTCCGCCGCCGAATGACGACGCCATTTTCAGTGCATCCTCTCTGTCTATGTTAAGCTCATCGCAAAAAACCGCTAAAACCGACTGTGAACAATTATATCCCTCTTCAAAAAGTTTTTTTGCTTCTTCTTTTTTACTCATTTTTCGCCTCCGCAATTTTTTCGGAAAGTTTAAGTGCTTCGTCTATATTTGCACAGAAATTCTCCCTGCCGATTTTTGCAAGGATGCCCGATTTCTCAAAAACTTTCATCGGCTGTTCGTTTACATGCGAGAATAAAACCCGCACATTTTTCTTTTCTGCCTTTTTACAAAATGCTTTCAGCTTGTGAACCGTCGTTGCATCTATCGCAGTAACACTGCCCATTCTTACGATAATAACTTTGGCATTTTTGTAAATATACATATTTGAAATCTTGTCCGATGCCCCAAAGAACATAGGACCTTTTATCTCGTATACAAACACGCCTTGCGGCACATCTCTTAAGCTTTCGTCATTGTCGTCCTCTATGTACTTCCAACCGTGAACATCTGTTACATCTGCCATCCTTGCCATAAACAAAATTGCCGCAAGCACGATGCCGACACTTATCGCTACAACCAAATCAAATACTACTGTCAGCACAAATGTTAAAACTAAAACAAACACATCGCTCTTTGGCGAAGTTTTAACAAGGTAGACAAATTCACGCCATTCGCTCATATTATACGCAACCACGAACAAAATCGCCGCAATCGCAGGCATTGGTATGAGCGCCGCATAAGGCATCAGCACAACCAGAACAAGCAACAAAACTACTGCGTGAACCATTCCCGAGATGGGCGTTCTGCCGCCGTTTTTAACATTTGCCGCAGTTCGTGCAATAGCGCCTGTTGCGGGAATTCCGCCAAAGAGTGCAGAGGCGATGTTACCAACGCCCTGCGCCACAAGCTCGGTATTGGAGCTGTGCTTTTTGCCAACCATTCCGTCTGCCACAACGCAGGACAAAAGCGACTCTATCGCCGCAAGTATTGCAATCGTAAAGGCATCGGGCAAAACCGCACGCATTGTATCTATCGAAAATGCGGGAGCGCTGAACTTTGGCAACCCGCCCGAAATCGTATAGAGCGAACCGATTGTGTTTACATTCATATCAAAGATTTTTACAACTGCCGCAGATACAACAACTGCAAAAAGTGAGGGCGGTATTTTATTAATCCCCTTGATTTTGGGGACAACTATTAAAATCGCAAGCGAAAGTGCGCCCACAAAAGCCGCCTCAATATTAAAGGTTGCAAAACAACTGATTGCCTCTGTCAGCTTTTCTATTGTTTCAATTGGCGAATGGTTAAATGTAAGACCGAAAAAGTCTTTAAGCTGACCGATTACCAGCGTTACTGCAATACCCGTTGTAAATCCGGTAGTAATGGTAAACGGAATAAATTTAATCAGTCTGCCAAGCTTTAAAACACCCATTATAACAAGGATTACACCCGCCATAACTGTAGCAACCGCAAGTCCCTCAATTCCGTTTGCGGCAACAACGCCCGCAACTATCGTCGCAAAAGCCGCAGTCGGCCCCGAAATCTGAACATCACTGCCGCCAAATGCCGCAATAACAAAACCCGCAATGATTGCCGTATAAAGTCCCTGCTCGGGATTTACGCCCGATGCAAGCGCAAGCGCAATGGAGAGCGGTAGGGCAATTATTGCAACTATAATACCCGCAATAATATCCTTTGTGCACTGTGCCTTATTGTAATTTTTAAGTGCGGATAAAAGCTTTGGTCTTATCTCATCGTTCATTAAAAGTCACTCCTTAATTTTCAAAATCTACTGCCGCGCGGTCGATACGAATGTCCTTACAAAGCTCTGCAACCGCTACATGTCTTGGGTCTATCTGATATTTATTAAGGTCATCCATTGTTTCAAATTCGGTTATTAAAACCGCATCATAATTTGCATTGGGGTTTGAATTTTTAGCAGCAACAAGACTCTTTATTTCAGGAATAACCCCCATAAGCCCTCTCAGCGCCGTCAAAAATTCGTTCTGCTTTTCCTCTGTTCCCTCTTTAAATTTCCACATCACAATATGTTTTATCATTTATATCCTCTCCTTCTGCGTATTCGCCGAGCCTTCGTGTTTGCTTCTGATAAGGCGCCGCCTTTTGAGCAACCGCACCGCAATCACATTCTGCCCGGAATGCAAAATTTATTATTTCCGATTTTTCAATTTTAAAAAGCGTTTTGCCGCAACTTCTGCATATAATGCTGTCATCCACATTAAGCGCCACCGCTTCTGCCTCTTTTCTGATTTTCTCGATGCTGATATTTCCTAAGGTGTCACATTGGCAAACAGTATTGAGAACAAGACGCATATAGGGATTATGCAAAGTCGCCAGATGCCGCCGGCATATCTTGCAATAAACCTTACCCGTTTCTGCACTATAACTTACATTATGAGCTTTAATCATTTCTTTTCTATTTTCCTTTTGTTGCCCTTTTCGTCAACTATATAAACGCTTTGCATCGTGTTTTCAAGTCCCTGACGAAACGCCTTTACATATCTTTGGCGAAGCTCTGCCTGCTCTTCTTTCTCGGCATCAGTAAGTCCTTCTTCTCTTGACTTTTTTGCAAGAGCATTTATTCTTTTAACCAATTCGTCCATATTTATACCTCTTTTTCGATTTTGCTGCATAAATTATACCAAAACCCGACAAAATATGCAAGCTAAATATCTTGAAAAACGCATCTTTGTTTGTTATAATTAACCCAGGAGGTGTTTTTATGAGTATTCTAAAAAGGATTATCGGTTTTTTACTGATTTTCTGCATTATTATACCAAATACTTATGCGCAGGATTTTTATGAAATCAAAAACTATATAGTCGTTCTGGATACCCCTGCAGTTTATTCCTCCGACCGCCCTGTTGTCTATTCAAGAAACAAAGAGGCAGCTGACAACGAATACCGAAATGCACTTATTGCTCTTCAGCAAGAGATTAAAAGAGAGATAAACGGCGGTATTTCGTTTTTCTCGACAGATGAGGGCTTTTCGTATACAGAGCTTTTAAACGGCTTTACAATAAAAATGACCGAGCAAAAAGCAGAAGAAGTCCGCAATATGAGCGGTGTTTCAGCCGTTATTGAAGATATTGTTGTTTCTGCGGCAGTTCCCGCAGAGATTGGTGAAGCAAGTGAAATTATCTCATCCAAACTAAATTCGGGTAATATGATAAACGCCGATAAAATGCACAAAAAAGGCTATGACGGCGCAGGGAAAGCGATTGCGATTATTGATTCGGGCCTTGATACAGAGCATATTTATTTTCAAAATCCCAATTCGATTAAATATACCAAACAAGATATTGAAGATATTATCAAATCCAAAAGTTTTATACGCAAATTTAGCGTAGACCAGGTTTACAGAAGTGCAAAAATTCCGTTTGCTTTTAACTATGCAGAAAACTCGACAACCGTTAACAATGGTTCTTCCTCTGCTCACGGCACGCATGTTACGGGAATTGCGGCAGGCTCTTCAAAGGAAACCGTTGACGGAATAATCTCGGGCGTTGCACCCAATGCGCAGATTTTGTTTTTTGGCGTATTTTCAAACAATGGTGCACACATTTCAAACATATTCGCCGCAATGCAGGATGCTGTAAAGCTTGAAGCAGATGTTATAAACTTAAGTCTTGGAGAAAAATGGCTTTCGGAAAACTTTGAGGCATCTCCTACTTCTATTTACTGGCTTGTTCGCTACACAATTCAAAACGCAAAAAATGCAGGAGTTTCAATCGTCTATGCGGCGGGCAATTTCAGTAATGGCTCGCCCGAGAGCACCGACTATATCGATTACAGTACGGCGGATAACTCGACCTTTCCTCACGCTGTAAAGGCAGGCTCTGTAAATGCCGAGTATATACGAAAAAACAACGAAATTATTAAAACTCACGAACAACTGACAGTCAGCGACTTTTCTTCTTACGGATACAGCGACTCGCTTGATATAGCTGTCGATTTTGCCGCTCCTGGCGGTGATATATATTCAGCATATCCGTCATTGGGCGCTCAGCCACATAATATGTTTGCAACTATGTCGGGAACATCTATGGCAGCACCACAGATAAGCGGAGCTATCCTTTTGATGAACCAATATGTTGAAAATGCTTTTCCCACCTTTGATGGTGCGGTCAAGGAAAACCTTGTAAGATGTCTTCTCGCCTCTACCGCAAAGACAATATATGACGAAAATGCCACCATTGCATCTTCAAGAGTAGTAGGCTCGGGACTTGTTGATTTAGAAAGCGCCACAAACACAAAGGTTTTTCTCTCTGCAAAGGGCTCGGAATTTTCGAGAATTACCCTCGGCGAAATTTCAGACACCTTTGAAATTAAGTTTACTGCACATAACCTATCAAATGCGCCAATTACCTTTGACACTGTTACGGCAGAATTTTCGACCGATGATTACAGAGAAGTTAATGGTGTTTATAAATTCAACGGACTAAAAAAACTTAATCCCGCCATATCGGGAGATACCTCTGTAACTATCCCTGCGTTTGGATATACAGATGTTACTCTTTCTGCAGCCTTAGATGCAGATGAGATTGAATATCTCAACAAAGGCTTTAAAAACGGCTTCTTCGTTGACGGAAAGGTCACTCTTTCGGGCGATGAAAATGTATCTGTAGGCATACCATTTACTGCATTTTACGGCAATTGGGATAGTCAGCCCATTATCGTAAACCCCGCAAAGAGCGTGGTCACTCGGGCGGATGGCGCAAATTTTTACATTGATACCCCCGCCATTGAGGAAAACGGCATTTATGTTTTATATAAGTCAAAAAAAGATGTACCATTTACTACGCATTTCTTTATGAATCCCGACAGAAACTGTGATGTGTATTTCAGCCAAAATCCTCAGTTTGCAAATAAATATCACCTGATAGCATTTGACGGACAAGGTAATTGTCAGATAAAGTTTGCTCTTCCCGAAAAGGCAGTTTCGCAAACGCTGAACCTTTCTATAAGAGATGACAGTATCCCGCCAGACATCACCATTATGGGCGAAGCTGAAAATGCGGGTGAAATGTATACAACGCTTGAATTTTCGGATGCTCAAAGTGCCGTAAGTGCGCTTATACTAAATTATGACGGACTTGCCGAGCCGTTAGTTATCCCCGTCAACGAATCAAGCAAGCTCATCAATATAAAAACCAGCCACAAGAATGCAACCGTTACCGCCTGCGACAAGGCTTTTAACTCGACCACAATTAAAATAGGAGTTGAAATGTCGGTCAACAATAATGTTTGCACAATTGTCAACCAAACCGGCAAGACTTTTTCGGGCATCTGTGTTCTGGGAGTGTACGAGGGCGAAAAACTGACCGATTTAAAGGTATTGTCAGACAACCTTTCGCTTGGAATTATGGAAAACACAAGAATAGATGTTTCAGCATACAGCGACAAGCATTATAAAATTTTCTGTTGGGGAAGCGACTACTCCCCCGCCTGCGAAATGTACGAAAATAAAATTTAAGAGGGTGCAAATGCACCCTCTTTTTATAAGCCTAATTCTTCAATTGATTGCTCACGCATTTTATATTTTAATACCTTACCTGCGGCATTAAGCGGGAACGCCTTTACAAACATAAAGTATCTCGGCACTTTGTGGCGGGCAATGTGCGAATTTCCGTATTCGCGCATTTCGTTTTCGTCTGCCGTTTCTCCCTCGTTTAAGATAATCCATGCACACGCCTCTTCGCCGTATCTCTCATCGGGAACGCCGATAACCTGAACATCCTTAACCTTTGGATGCTCAAGATAAAATTCTTCAATCTCACGGGGGTATAAGTTCTCGCCGCCCCTGATAATCATATCCTTTAATCTGCCGGTTACCTTATAATAACCATCGGGAGTCCTGCAACAAATATCTCCCGAATGAAGCCAGCCGTCTTTGTCGATTGCATCAGCGGTAGCTTTTGGCATCTTGTAATAGCCTTTCATAATATTAAAGCCTCTTGCCACAAACTCGCCGTTTTCGCCATCGGGAAGTTCTTCACCTGTTTCGGGGTCGATAATTTTACATTCAACACCGGGGAAAGCAGTTCCGACAGTTTCAACTCTGTGGTCGATATCCTCATTGACATCACCCATAGTACAACCGGGCGATGCCTCGATCTGTCCGTAAACGCTTATGATTTCGGTCATATTCATCTCGTCTGCCGCACGGCGCATAAGCTCGGGCGGGCAGTTGGCTCCTGCCATAATTCCGGTTCTGATATATGAGAAATCCGTCTTTGCAAAATCCTCGTGCGCAAACATCGCAATAAACATAGTAGGTACACCGTTAAAGCAGGTGATTTTCTCTGCATTTATACAAGCAAGTGCGCTCTTTGGCGAAAAGTACGGAATTGGCGAAATCGTCGTTCCGTGAGTCATAGACGAAGTCATAGAAAGCACCATTCCAAAGCAATGGAACATCGGAACCTGTATCATCATTCTGTCCGCCGTTGATAAATCCATTCTGTCACCGATGATTTTGCCGTTATTCACTATGTTTCTGTGGGTCAGCATTACGCCCTTTGGAAAGCCCGTCGTTCCTGATGTGTATTGCATATTACAAACATCATCGGGTTTTACAAGCGATGCTCTTCTTTGAACCTCGTCAAGCGGAACCATATCCGCTCTGTCTATCATTTCTTCCCATTTAAGACAGCCTTTCATATTAAAGCCAACCGTAACAACATTGCGCAAGAACGGAAGCTTTGCACTATACAGCGGCTCACCGGGTGTAAGATTTTCAAGTTCGGGGCAAAGCTCTTCAATAATTTCCTTGTAGTTTGCATCCTTTGAACCCTCAATCATCACAAGTGTATGGGTATCCGACTGCTTTAAAAGATATTCTATCTCGTGAATTTTGTAAGCGGTATTAACCGTTACCAGAACCGCTCCGATTTTAACTGTTGCCCAGAATGTGATATACCATTGCGGAACATTTGTCGCCCAGAGTGCAACATGATGTCCCGGCTTTACGCCAAGCGAAATAAGTGCCGCCGCCGTTTCGTCAATGTCACGGCGGAACTGCGCATATGTTCTTGTATAGTCAAGCGTTGTATATTTAAACACATACTGGTCAGGATAGGTTTCAACCATTTTGTCAAGCACCTGAGAAAATGTCATATCAACCGTGTCAAATCTCTTCCAGGGGAATGTTCCTGTTTTTGCTCTGTTATAATAGAGTTGTCTGTCGCTTGCATCCTCTTTTTCAAACTTTGCCATAAAGTTTGAAAAATGAGTCAAAACAATGTCTGCATCAAGAATTTCGTCATTCCACAAAGCGCAGACATATCCCTCATAGTTAAGAGATGTAAGTGCGCCGACAAATTCTTCTACGGGTAAATCTCCCTCGCCAATCATCACATCTGCGCCATTCTTTTTGTCGCCTATATAGACATAAGATATATATGCACCAAGATTTATGATGGTATCCTCTGCGCTCTCGCCCGCAGTAAAGTATGTTTCGCGGATGTTCCACGCCGCGCCGAGCGCTCTGCTTGAAAGGCTTGTAATAAGCCCCGCAAGCGCTTTGGTCGATGCAAAATATCCCGCAGTTTCAAACAAAATTTCTATACTATGCTTCTCTGCAAGGCGGATTGCCCCGCTTAATTTTTCTTTTAATGTGTCAAAGTCAGGCTCGCTTTCAATTCTGACAACCACAGAAGAAATGCCCGATACCACCGCCATATTTACATATCTGACAAGCGCATCCGCATCTGCGTTTTCTATCGCATCAGGAAAAACAAGCGCCGAAACATTTAACGCTCTGTTATTGAGCTTTCGCTTTGCATCCGAAACATTGTCATTTCGGAGTATGCTGTCACGATGGCTTTTACGCTCCTGCTCTGCATCATATATTTCAAAACCCGAAAAGCCGTAATCATACGCCATTTTACAAACATCCAAGAACGAACCTCTTTGAATGTCGCGGGTGGAAAACACCTTTTTCATCTTTACATCTCCTCGTAAACGATTTTGTTAAGAGCGTTGATATATGCTCTTATGCTCGCCCCTACAATATCGGCTGAAAGTCCGTTGCCCGAATAGAGTTTGCCCTTTTCGATAAGTCTTACAACGGCAGAACCAAGAGCCTCTTTGCCTTGAGTAACCGACTGAATCTGGAAATCGTCAAGCTCATAATGAAAGCCTACTGCTTGCTCAATTGCCCTGAATGCAGAATCCACAGGGCCGTCACCCGTTGCAACACCGCAAAGTGTTTCGCCGTCCTTTTTAAGTACGATTTGTGTCATTGAAGATGTGGTATTACTGCAGTTTGTAACAAAATTTTCTAAATGATAGGTAGATGGAGCCTGCATTGCAGAGCTTGCAATTATTGCCTCAAGCTCTTTCGTGCCGACAGAATTTTTCTTCTCGCATACAACCTGAAGTGCCGCATATACCTTGCCGTTATCCTCGATAGATAAATCATAACCAAGCGAAGCTGCCGCATCTATAACCTCTGTCAAGGTGCTGTTTGCATCAAGAATTATATCATCGCCTGCATCTGCTGATGCCTGCTCTTGTTGTGTGCTTACAGCCTTTTTAATATTGCGGACATCGCTTGCAATCTTGGTTTCGTCAAGGTCTGTGAAAATACCAAGACTCTCGCCTCTTAAGCGAACTGTCTGTGCAAATTTATGGGTATGCAGAATTTCCTTGCCTGAAATTGCGGTCTTTACGCCGTCAGCGCCCGCCTCTATTGCAGAAAGCGCAACCGCCGCCGCCATATTTATCGCATCACTTGCTTTTATGTAAAGAGAAGCTGTGCATACGCTCTTTACCTCTTTTATAATATCTGCAATCTCGTTTGGCAAAATTGTGCCTGCATCATCGCAAATCGTGATTATGGTAGCGCCGTTTTCCTCTGCAGCGGCACACGCCTTTGCCAGAAAACCGTTGTCCGCTCTGGTTGCATCAAGTGCAACAAACTCAACCTCTGCACACTTTTCTTTTGCATATTTGCAAAGAGCGGCTATCTTTAAAAGCATCTTGTCCGCTTTTGCGTGGTACATATATTCCATCTGCACCGTCGAAACAGGGAGCATAATCTGAAGAACAGGACTTTTCGCATCCTTAATACATTCCCATGCAATATCAATATCCTGCTCGCTCTCGCCTGCGGGAATAGAAAGTCTGCACTTGTTTATGCCTGATGCAATGGTTCTGTAAATTATAGTGTCCTCTTTGACATTTTTTACTGCATCAAGCTCTATTGCATCTGCGCCAAAATCCTCGATACAAGCCGCAAGTGCTGTCTTTTCACGGAAAAGAAACGCCCTTTTTCTATCCTCTGCCATTTTTTTGAGCGAATAGTCCGATACATAGATTTTCTTCATATTTATTCCCCTTTCATAAACAAAAAACCGCGGAAACATAAAGCTTCCGCGGGATGATCAACTCAATAATTGACCACGGTACCACCCGTGTTGCCGGAAAAATCCGACCACTCTGCGAGATTCTGACAAATCTCTGTGCTGTAACGGGCACCCCCGTAGCTCATTACTGTGATTTCACAAGCTCTGCTCCGATACGAGACTGCTTAAGGAAGCTTTATCGCCTTACAGCAACCGACGACTCTCTTTAAAAGCTTTGCCCTTAAACTTAATATCTTCACCGCATTTCTTGAACATTATATAATCTTTTTGCCGTTTTGTCAAGTATTTTTTCTAAAACTCAAGCATCATATCGGAAGCTTCCTGCTGCTTAAGTTTTTTGTAGAAGATTGCAAACGAAGTTTGCATATAAGGAACAGCCCATATTCCTGCAAATCCAAATGTCAGCAGAGAGAGTATTCCCCAGCCGATAAACGAAAGCTCTAACACAAAGTAGTCCATTTTGTGTCCCCGCATAAGCTGTTCTGATTTTGCGAGTGCTTCTTTTGCACTCATCCCCTTGTTTTCTGCAAGGATATACATTGACATAGAATAAGAATATGCCTTGATAATTCCCGGAATAATAAGGAGCAATGACCACAAAAGTACATAAACAGTCATCAAAAGATATACCTTGAAAGCGGCAAAATAATCCTCAAATCCCGCAAATGCATCCTTAAGCTTTGGCTGTATGCCGTCTGCAAGTCCCAGATAAATGCAAACATAGCTCAGTTCAAACGGTGCAGTTACAAATAAAACAGATGCAACAGTACCAACATAAGGCACTATTCCAATCACACCTGTTGCCAAAAAGGATATTACCGTAATCAAAATATTTATTACAAATAAAATCCCTATATTCCCCTCTATCCGTTCATTTGCCAAATTTTTAATTGCTCTTCTATCCATAAAAATTCTCCTTTATCGATTATGAATAAATTGTAGCATTTTGTATTTTAAAAGTCAACAAAAAGACATTGACTTTTAA
The DNA here is from genome assembly GCA_045661045.1 of Clostridia bacterium. Taxonomy (GTDB): domain Bacteria; phylum Bacillota; class Clostridia; order Monoglobales; family Monoglobaceae; genus UMGS1820. Next base: position 14,466 of record JAZREZ010000034.1, on the reverse strand, counting down.
AATAAAGAGTGCTAAAATGAACCAAACCTTAAAAGAAAGAAGTGACTAGATATGCCATTAGTGGATATGCCGGTTGAAAAATTATTAAAATATGAGGGTTCATCTCCCTGCCCTAAGGATATAGACGAATACTGGGACAGCGCTCTTGCCGAAATGAACGCTTTAGACCCCAAAGCTGAATTTATAAAGCACGAATATCCGTCAAAATGTGCGGATATGTATGAGCTTTTTTATACAGGAACAAAGGGTGCAAGAATATTTGCAAAGGTTGCAATTCCTAAAAACATCGAGGGTAAGATGCCCGCAGTTTTAATGTTTCACGGACTTTCGGGGTCATCTTGCGATTGGTGCGGTCTTTTAAAGTATGCATCACAGGGTTATGTGGTAGCATTTATGGATGTGCGCGGTCAGGGCGGACTTTCAGAAGATGTTGGCGGAGTAAAAGGAACAACACATTCTATCCCATTTACAAGAGGGCTTGATGGCGATAAGCACGACCTTTTGATGCGTGACGTATATTTAGATACTGCGCTTATGGCAAAGATTATAATGGGACTTGACTGTGTTGATGAAACCCGTGTCGGTGTTACGGGAGGTTCTCAGGGCGGTGGCTTAAGCGTTGCTTGTGCCTGCCTTGTGCCAGGCATTAAAAAGTGTGTTCCCTGGCATCCGTACCTTTCGGATTATAAGAGAGTATATGAAATGGACTTGAATGTCGCGGCATATGACGGCTTAAAATATTATTTCAGAAATTGTGACCCGACTCACGCAAGAGAGGCAGAAATTTTTGAAAGACTTGGGTACATAGATATTCAAAATATCGCAAAGAGAATGAAGGCAGAGCTTTTGATGTTTACGGGGCTTATGGATACAATTTGTCCGCCGTCTACGCAGTTTGCTATGTATAACAAGGTAACCTCCAAGAAAAATGTTATTTTTTATCCCGAATACGCCCATGAGGCATATAAAGGGGCAGAGGATTCGGCTTTTGAATTTTTAAGTGACCTTTAAAAACAAGAGCGGAGTGTTTAAAAACACTCCGCTTTTTTATTTCTCTTCTGTCAGTTCAAATCGGGTGACGGTTTTTCCATCAACCTCTATTTTTTCATCCCACATAGACAGAGGTCTTACCCACACCTCGCCCTTTCCGTAGAGCGCTCTGTAAACCACCATTTTCTCGAGCGTTTCAGAATGGTTTGCTATGTCGATAAGCTCATATAAATTACCTTTGTAATGTTTGTAAATACCTTTTTTAATCATTGTTTTTCCTTGCCTTTGTTTCCTGAAGCTTTGTTAGTCTGCGAGTTCTGATGTGGTGCGGGATTGGCTTAATGTCACCCGCTGCACTGAGCGCCTGTCTTGTCATAAGCGGTCCGAAAAGCTCGTAAATCAAAACCGCAAAGAGAGTAATATTCCTTACCAACGCCCCATATGTACCCATCTCGGGAGAAGCCGCAACGATTGCGCACATTCCAAGCGCAACCCCCGCCTGAGGGAAGAGCGTAACACCCAAATACTTGCAAATCTCAGAAGAACAGCTTGTCGCTTTTGCGCTTATAAATGTTCCCACATACTTGCCAAGGCAACGGAAGATTATATATACAGCACCGATTATAACGATTGCTAAATCCGCAAACACATTAAGCTCAAGTTCTGCTCCGCTGATTACAAAAAATATAGCAAGCAAAGGCGAGGTCCATTTATCCGATTTTTCCATAAGGTCGTGAGAGAGCGGACAGATATTGCAGAACACCGTTCCGAGCATCATACACACAAGCAATGACGAAAAGCTGATATGTACCGGACCTATATGAAAGTCCATCATCGAAAGCGAAACTGTCAGGAATACAAACGCTATTGTCATATTAAGACGGTTGGTGTTTGAATTGAACATCTTTTCAAGCTGTGTTAAAACCCAACCCATTAAAGCGCCCAAACCAAGTGATAATATTATCTCAACAAGAGGATTTATGATTATTGACAGCATATCAAGATTGCCCGAGAGCATAGTTTTAGCTATACCGAAGGATACCGCAAATACAATAAGACCTACAGCATCGTCAAGCGCAACAATCGGGAGCAACAATTTAGTAAGAGGACCCTCTGCCTTATACTGTCTTACAACCATAAGCGTTGCCGCAGGAGCCGTTGCCGTTGCGATTGCGCCGAGTATAATCACTTGCTCAAGCGTTAACTTATCGGGCATTAACAGATGCAGAAGATAGAGCGCAACATCAACAAAAAGTGTTGCAACAAGCGCCTGAAAAACACCTATTGCAAATGCCTGACGCCCTGTCTTTTTAAGGTCTTCCAGCCTGAATTCGCTTCCTATCGAAAAGGCTATAAACCCAAGTGCAACTTCGGAGATAAGTGCAAGACGCCCTACATCCTCCATCGCGTTAAAGCCAAGTCCGTGAATTCCCGCAGCACCAAGGCAATAAGGGCCGATAAGCACGCCCGCAATAAGATATGCCGTAACCGACGGCAGCTTAAATGGCTTGAATGCTCTTGTCATCAAAAGTCCCGCCAAAAGCGCAATTGATACTGATAATAATGTATACATTTTTTACACCTCGTTTATATATATGCCTTTGTCAAGGTCATATATGATTTTTGCTATTGCGTGCTCCTCATTGCTCACGGTTATGAAGTTCGCCGCCTTTTTTGCACTCTCCGATGCGTTGGAAACAGCAAAACTCATATCTATTCCCGAAAGCATAGACACATCATTGTCATTGTCGCCCGCAGTGATTATATTCCCCTCATTTATTTCAAGCATTTTTGCAAGTCTTTTAACAACCGCTCCCTTACTTATTCCCTTGGGGAGAATTTCGTAATAATTAGCATCTGAGCGAATAAAATCAAAATCCTTCGCCATTGGATGCTGAGCAAGCATTTTTGCAAGCTTTAAAATATTTTCTTCTCTGTCTGCAAAAAGAATTTTTGCAATTGGTTCTTCTACCTCCCGATAGTGACATACCAAATCGGGAAATTTCTCGTCTGTGCGATGCTTTTCGGTTGCCTCGCTTTTTTTGCAAAAATAAATCCTATCGTGAGTATTTACCTCTATCCCCATTTCAGGCAGGTTTTTGTCTATGTATTCAACAAGCTCAAGCGCAGATTTTGGCAACTCTTCCGCCCACAAAAGTTCATTTTTTGTGTGGTCGAATATCCCGCCGCCGTTTATACATCCAAACGGAGCATTAGGAGTAACCATTTTAAGAATTTCCTTTGCTCCTCTGGGAATACGCCCCGTAATAAATGTAAATATTCCGCCCTGCGTTTTAAAATATTCTATTGCGTTAAGGTTCTCTTTAGATATTGTTTTGTCTTTTTTAAGCAATGTGCCGTCAAGGTCCGTCGCAAAAAGCAATCCCTCAAATTTTTTCATAGCTATATCTCCCGCCTTTTATTCAATTTGTATTCTAGCACAAAATATTTGCATTTGCAATAAAAAAAGATGCTGTTTTCAGCATCTTTTTACAAAAAGCTTTATTATTCTATCATAGTTATTCAAACAAGCTAAAGCACATCTGCCAACTCATAAATAAGCCTTTCTGTCTTTTCCCATCCGAGACATGGGTCGGTTATAGATTTTCCGTAAACACCTTCTTCGGGCTTTTGAGCGCCGTCCTCGATATAACTTTCAATCATAAGACCTTTAACTATCTTTTTAACATCGCTGTTGTGACGGCAACTATGAAGCACTTCTTTGGCAATTCTTGGCTGTTCCATCCACTTCTTGCCTGAATTTGCGTGGTTGGTATCAATAATAACCGCAGGGTTTAAAAGTCCCGAGCTTTCATATATTTCAGCAAGGTTGATAAGGTCCTCATAGTGATAGTTCGGCATTGACTGGCCATACTTGTTCACATAACCCCGCAAGATTGCGTGAGTAAGCGGATTTCCGTGACTTTCAACTTCCCAGCCTCTGTAAATAAATGTATGACTGTGTTGACCTGCTGTGATGGAATTCATCATAACAGAAATATCTCCGGCGGTGGGGTTTTTCATACCGACGGGAATATCAAGTCCGCTTGCGGTAAGACGATGTTTCTGATTTTCAACCGACCTTGCACCGATTGCAACATAGGATAACAAATCAGACAAGTATCTGTAATTTTCAGGATATAGCATTTCGTCAGCACAGCTAAAGCCTGTTTCCTTAATCGCCCGAAGATGCAGATTTCGGATTGCGATAACACCCTTTAACATATCCGACTCTTTGTTCGGATCGGGCTGATGAAGCATTCCCTTGTAGCCATCTCCTGTAGTTCTTGGTTTGTTTGTATAAATTCTTGGAATAATAAGTATTTTATCCGCTACCTTTTCCTGAACTTCTCTTAAGCGTGAAATGTAATCTATTACGCTGTCGTCGTGGTCTGCAGAACAAGGACCGATAATAAGAATAAGTCTGTCGTCTTTTCCCTCGAAAATAGACTTTATTTCCATATCTCTTTTGTTTTTTATTTGTTCAAGTTCGTATGATAGCGGTAATTGCTCCTTTATTTCCATAGGTATTGGCAACTTGCGTTTGAATTCCATATTCATTTTAAGTTCCTCCAATTAATTATTTATCAAATAATGCTCTGCGGAATGACGCATCATCTAAGCTCTACCTCTGCTCCAAGCTTTTGTATATCTTCAAAAAATCCGGGATAGCTCTTTTTAACTGCTTCAATGCCCGAAATTTCTCCGCCCGTTTTTGAAAGTATAACCGACAGCGCCATAACAATTCGGTGGTCATTATGCCCGTCCAGGATACTGCCGCTATACTTTAATTCCTGTTTTGGTACGGTTATCATATTACCACCAAAGACAAGTCCGCCGCCGAGCTTTTTAAGTTCTTCGTGCATTGCAAGCCCTCTGTCGCTTTCTTTTGCCTTTAGTCTGTCTGTGCCCGTAAAAACTGCTCCGTTTTTTAAGGATGCAAGCGCAAAAAGCACAGGCCCCAAATCAGGACAATCCGAAATATCAAGTGTTGGCATTGAGTCAGAAATTTTATCAAAATAATCTTTATACACCCTATCGCCCTGAAGAGAGCGCTCATTGAGATTGTTTATCTTTATTTCCGAGCCGATACAGTTAAATGCATCAAGAAATGCCGCATTGGAATAATCCCCCTCTATTCTTCCCGAATATGCGTGCATTTTTGATTTTTTGATTGCAATGTTATATTCATCAACAAAATCTACCTCTGCGCCGAATGATTTTAATGCAGAAATTGTAAGGTTTATATATGATCTGCTTTCAAACGGAGGGATAATCTCTATAGAAGAATCACCGCCAAGATACACAAGTGCAAAAATAAGTCCTGTAATGAATTGACTGCTGATATCCCCTCGTATTTTATAACTTCCGCTTTTGAGCTTTCCGCAAACGGTTACTGAATTTTCGCACCTTTTAAATAAGAACTTGTTTTCTCTGCAAAGCTCTTCATAAACATCAAGCGGTCTTTCAAAAAGGCGTGTACTGCCTTTAAGTGTTACTTCCTTTCCCAAGCATAAGCTGAGCGGAATTAAAAATCTTAATGTGCTTCCGCTTTCTCTGCATTCCAAAATGGGTTTTTCTGCTTTCATAAAGTTATAGGGATTAACAATTACTTTATCGCCATCTGTTGATATTTCAGCCCCCAATGCTTTTAAGCAATCAATGCTTGCTGATATATCCTCGCTGTAATCAATGCCTGACAATTCGCATTCTTCTTTTGATAATGCCGTGCCTATCAAATATCTGTGCGCCATACTTTTCGATGGCGGTGCGCTTATCGTTCCGCTTAATCTGCACGGCTTGAATTCTGCTGTGTTTAGGCTTTTCATTTTGTCAGCTCCAATCGTTTTGCAATAATATATTCTGCCTCAGCCTCAGGAGTATCCATATCAGGTACAACCACATCTGCCGTAGCCCGATAAATCCCAATTCTTTCAGAATAAAGCTTTTTAAGCTTCTCATATGTAGCCGAAAGCGGTCTGTCATCTGTTGCCCGAAGCCTTTCTAAGCTTGCATCGATAAAGAATATTTTTCCGTTTCGTTTAAGACAGTTTATATTTTCTTCTCTTAAGATTGCACCGCCGCCCGTTGAAATAATGCAAGCGCTTTTTGCCGAAACATCTCGGATAACCTCCGACTCTAAATCTCTGAAATACTTTTCGCCTTTAGAACTTATCAGTTCTTTAACAGTGCATCCGCATCGTTTTTCGATTTCTGCATCTGTGTCAACAAACTCAAAACCATCTATTAACTTTCCGACGGTACTTTTACCGCTTCCGGGCATACCCGTCAAAACAATATTTTGCTTCGAGGCAAGAATTAAACTAAATACTCTGTCGGCAGATTCCTTTGAAATTGCAATATCAAGAAATTTTTCAACTGCAACCACCGCCTGCATCACAAGCATATAAAGACCGCCCTCTGCTTTAATACCTTTTCTTTTAGCATCCAATACAAGATTGGTGCAAAGCGGATTATACACTGCATCAATAACGCCATCCAAAGATGTAAATGCCGAAATATCAATGGGTTTAGAGTTGCAATCAGGATACATACCCGACGGAGTAGTATTGATAATTACCTCTGCATCCGAATGATTTATTGCTTCTTGATAGGTAATGCAGTTTTCTTTTTTGTTTCTGCTTACCGTCAGAATACTTGAAGCACCCATATCCTTTGCAACAACCTGTGCTGTTTTGCTCGTTCCGCCTGTTCCGAGAATGAGTACCTTTTTACCCTGTAAATCAATACCGATTTTTTCAATAAGTGCTTTCATTCCGTAATAATCTGTGTTATATCCGTATAACTTACCGCCCTTATTTACAATGGTATTAACTGCACCTATTCTGTCAGCAATGTCACTTACAAAATCAAGATACGGAATAACAACCTCTTTATATGGTATGGTAACATTTATTGCCTCAAAATCTCTTTTGTCAAAGAAAGGTTTGATGTCTTCTTCGGCAAGCTCTATAAGTTCATATTCATAATCGGCAAGCTTTGAATGAATTTCTTTAGAAAAGCTGTGTGTCAGCTTCTTTCCTATACAACCGTGTTTTTTCATAATGCACTCAACCAATCTGTGCCGAATCTTAAAGCAAGCGCATCGCAAAGAACTATTGCACTTGCCGCATCCTGAACAACTCTTGCTCTGTGCACAATCGCAGGGTCGTGTCTGCCGTTTGGCTCTAAAACAGTTTCGGTCATATTTTTAAAGTCAACCGTGTTTTGCGGTTTGAATATTGTGGGCGTTGGTTTAATCGCGGTTCTGAAAATGATTGGCATACCATTTGTAATACCGCCGTTTATACCGCCGTTATTGTTTGTGGCGGTTACGATTTTTCCGTTTTCAATTCTCATTGCATCATTTGCCTGAGAACCTTTCATATCCGCAAGCTCAAACCCTCTGCCAAACTCAATTCCTTTAACCGCCGGAATAGAAAACATCATATGCGAAAGCATACTTTCAACAGAATCAAACCAAGGTTCTCCGACACCTTCGGGCATTGAGCAAATTGCAGTTTCAACAATACCGCCAACGCTGTCACCATTTGATGATGCTTCTATAATTGCCTCGGTCATTTTGTGGATTTGAGGTTCGTCAAGAACCGCAAATGTTTTTTGATTAAGTGATTTAACATCGTTTATCAAATCTTCAAAACCTCTGTCCGAAATTCCCGCACATTTCTTTATATGACTGCCGATATATATACCTTTTTGCTCTAAGGCATACTTGCAGATTGCACCTGCCGCAACAAGTGCCGCAGTTATTCTTCCGCTGAAATGTCCGCCGCCGCGCGAATCCTGAAAGCCATGATATTTACACTCTGCCGTATAATCAGCATGAGAGGGTCTTGCCACAGTTTTCATCTGCGAATAGTCACCGCTTTTTACATTTTCGTTGGGTATAAGAATTGTTATGGGAGTCCCCGTTGTTTTCCCGCTTATAACACCGCTTACGATTTTGAATTCGTCTTTTTCTTTTCTTGGTGTTGAAAGCTTTCCGTCGGGTCTTCTTAAGAAAAGCATATGATTGATGTATTCTTCGCTTACATCTATTCCGGGCGCTAATCCGCCAAGAACTGCGCCAATATATTCGCCGTGACTCTCGCCAAAAATGGTGACTGCCACGCTTGTTCCGAATGTGTTTTTCATTTTCATCACCTCATAAAACAATTCTTTGCCATTTCTATTACTTCATTGCATTTGATAGTTTTAAGCTCAAAACAACCTATATCCTGTACGGTTGTTATGGTAACAAATTCGCCGTCTGCTTTTTTATCGTGAAATGCCGCCTCGCAAATTTTGTCCCAATCAAATTCAATCAGATTATAAAGATTACATTTTTTAAGAACCTCAATTACTCTCGGTCTTATTTTTTCACAGCACATGGGCACGAGTCCAAGCGCAACACATTCACCATGATATAACTTTGACATATTTTCACTGCTTTCGATGCCGTGACCGACAGTATGACCGAAATTCAGTATTTTTCGCAAAGACGATTCTTTTTCATCTATTTCAACAACATTCTTTTTTATGTTAAGTGAACGGATTATAATCTCGTCAATATTAGCTTTAATATCTCTGTTTTCAAATATATCAAAGAGTTCTTTATCGGAGGTCAACGCCATTTTAATTGCTTCTGCAAGTCCGTTTGAAATCTGTCTTTCAGGAAGCGTATTCAAAAGTTCAGCATCTATTAAAACTTTCTTTGGCTGATAAAATGCACCAACAATGTTTTTTACACCGCCAAAGTTGATTGCCGTTTTTCCGCCAATGGAAGAGTCAATCTGTGAAAGGAGCGTGGTCGGTATGTTATAAAAATCAATGCCTCGCATATATGCTGATGCGGCAAATCCCGAAAGGTCACCGACAACTCCGCCGCCGACTGCTACAACGCAATCCTTTCTTGAAAAGTTGTTATCCAGCATCTTTTGAAGAAGCTGTCCGAAAACCTCAAGACTTTTTGAATCTTCACCTGATTTAACGGTGCAGATAATCGGATTTTTACATTGATTGGCAACTGTCTGCGCATACATTTCAGGAACACCCGAATCGGTCACAATAAGAACTCTTCTGTCTAAGTCCAAATGCTTTCCCGCTTCTTTTAAAATTCCTCTTTCTACTATTATATCATAGCTGTTATCATTTAAGTTTAAATGTATATTCATATTGCTCCACCTCATATCTCGCTGTGCGGGGCAAATGTTCCTGCTATTTTAAGCTTGTCGCACACATGGTTTAACTCTTCAATCATTTTCTCGCCTTTTTCGTTATCCGTTGTTCCGTCAATCTCAATGTAGAAATAATACTGCCACGAATGTTTCTTTAAAGGCCTGCTTCGGAGTGCGGTCATATTATATCCGTATTTTCCTATAATGCTTATTGCATTTGCAAGAGAACCCGCTTCATTTTTAACTGTGAACATCAAAACAGAATTTGAAAGAGATGATGAAACTGCACGAACCTTTGAAAGCACCGCAAAGCGCGTTGTATTCTCTCCGCTTTTATTGATGTTTGCTTCTAAAACCTTAAGTCCGTATATCTGTGCCGTTTCAACACTTGCAATAGCTCCAAGTGATTTATCATTGGTTTGCACAACTGCTTTAGCGGCAACTGCCGTGTTGTTTGCATCCTCCGTATCAAAACCTCTGAGTTTGATATATTCATGGCACTGAGATAACGCCTGCGGATGACTTGTAACTTTCTTAATATCCTCAACGACGGCACCGGGAATGCCAAGTAAATTCTGATGAATTTCAAGCTCATAAATTCCGTTTATGAAAAGTCCGCCGGAGAATATGAGGTCAATTGTCTGTCCGACTTCTCCTGCGTAGCTGTTTTCTATGGGAAGCACCGCCACATCAGCTTCACCGTTTACGACAGAATTGTATGCCGATTTGAAGTCCCGATATGATACTCTGTCACTTCCCGGGAATATTCTTCCCGCCGCAATATGAGCAAATGCACCCTCCACACCGCTATATGCAACCTTTAAGCCGTTTTGCATTCTGTATTGATATGCTCGTGAAACCGACATAAGATTTTTGATGTAGTCAATATAATATCCCTTTAATACATCATCTTCAATCTTTGCAGAGTTCTTTTCGATAATCGCATCTTCTCTTTTTTGGTCAAGGATAGGAAGTCCAAATTCTTTTTTGTATTCAAAAACCATCTCGGCAGCCCTCATTCTTTCTACGAAAAGCTCTGCCATTTTTGAATCAACCTCATTAATAATTTTTCTTGCTTCGTCTAATTTACTTGTCATTTTCAACCTTCCTTTCAAAAGAGAAAAAACCTCACTTGCATAAGTTACAAGTGAGGTATATTAGCTAACATAATCTCAAATAATTTTAAAACTGTTATCTCACAAGTAACTTTTTCATAGTAAAATAAGCATAGCCAAAATAAAAGTCTACGCTAAAGAAATATTTGCTTGTGTTCATAACAAATGCTTTCATATCAATTACCTTCAAATTCAAAACTTTTAGTTATTTTATCACCTTTAAAGCGATTTGTCAAGATATTTTAGTGATATACCATCTTCGATGGAGTGATATATTTGCTTCGCAAGGGTGAGCCAATAAATGCTCTCACTTACTTCCTTAAGTGAAATATGTAATTTAGATACAAAGTCAGCCTTGCTGTTTCCATATATCGCCTCATTGATGTTTGCACCGACACTTGTAGCACTCCTTAATAATTGTTTTGCAATAGTAGTATCCTTTTTGTTTTTTGAATATTCTTCATAGAATAAAACAATTTTTGTAGCAAAATCAAGAGATTTATTTAAAAGTGGACTTTCCATACTTTTCACTTCACATTTAGCATATCATAAACTCCCGAAAAATTCAATATTTTGCGTAAGCAAAATTACCTTTTCTTTCATCTCTTCTCTCTTATCTTTTATCTAGAAACGACAGTTACGACGATGTTTGCCGTTTTAGAGAAAAGTGAAAAGAGAATAGTTAATAGGACAGAAAGAAACGACAGTTTCTTGTCGAAAACTGTCGTTTCTTTCTGGTGGAGATGAGGGGAATTGAACCCCTGTCCGAAGAAGCGTCCCCACAGGGCGCTACGAGCGTAGTTTGTGATTTATATTCCCGACCTTTAAGGTTCACAAACAAACCCGAAAGGTCGGTAGCTTCATAAATTCATGGCTAAGTCAAAGCTTTCTAAGCTCACGGTGACCGCTTGGATGATACCCGAATCTGCAGTCGCGGTATCTGCAGTAGGGCAGCTGCGTTAATTAGGCAGCGTAAGCTAAATTATTGTTAGCGTTTAATTTAAAGTTGGGTTTTTTACGCAGTACCCGCTGCGGCTCGCTCCCTGAGTCTCCGCGACCCCGTCGAAGCCTTTACATCCCCATATATAACGCCTTGAGGCGTTATTTCATATCATTTATCCAACGGATTGACATATCCATCCAGTTTTGCATAGACGGAATAACCATACCCTCGTTGACCGCTGTAACGGCATCACCCGTTGATAAGCCATGCTCGCCTGTTGGATAGATATGTAACTCAAAGTCTACGCCGTTTTCATCTAAAGCACTTGCAAAACGCAACGAGCTTATAACGGGCACAACAACATCTGTGCGTGTATGCCATATAAAGCATGGCGGTGTTTCGGGCGTAACATACTTTTCAAGCCACGAAAGCGCACGAACATCTTCTCTGCCTGCGGAGAAATTATCTATTGTTCCCTGATGAGTTCTGCCTTCTTCGCCTGTAATTACGGGATATGAAAGTATCAATCCCTTAGGTTTGTTTTCGCCTTTTTCAATCCCTGCATATTTAATTACATCAGGATGATTGAAGTGAACGCCAAGGCTTGCCGTCAAATGACCTCCTGCAGAAAATCCTATTACAAAAATCATATCTTTGTCAATATTATTTTCTTCAGCTATGCTCTTTACATAGGCAACCGCCTTTGAAAGTTCACATACCGCAGCAGGGAAACCCGAAGGAGCTACCGAATAGTTAAGAACAAAGCTATGAAAGCCCGCCGCACAATAACGAAGCGCAATAGGCTCTGCCTCTCTCGGCGAAGTAATTTCATAGCCACCGCCCGGACATACAATAATTGCAGGACGCTTTTTCTCTGTACTGTCCAGGATATTCTCCTTATCTAAAATATATGTCGTAAGCGTTGTCTGTCTTGGTGATTTATTAACCCCCATTGCCTCGTAATCAACATTTATATCAATAACTTTATTTATCATTTTGCACCTCTTAATAATTGTTTCTCTCTTTAAGCGCTCTGTCCATATTACGCTTTGCATCTCTTTCTGCCGTTGCAGCACGCTTGTCGTAATTCTTTTTACCACGACAGATACCAAGCGCAAGCTTTACCCTCTGCCCTTTAAAATAGAGCTTTAGCGGTATCAGCGTGTACCCCTCCTGCGAGGTTAAGCCAATCAGTTTGTTTATCTCCTTTTTATGAAGAAGAAGCCGCCTTGCACGCAGAGGCTCGTGATTAAAGATACTGCCCTGCTCGTAGGGGCTTATGTGCATTCCGATAAGGATTGCCTCGCCCGTCTTGCAGGAAACATAACTGTCCTTTAAATTTACTCTGCCAAGTCTTACGGATTTGACCTCTGTGCCTTTAAGCTCAAGCCCCGCTTCAAGTTCTTCGTCCACAAAGTAATCGTGATAAGCCTTTTTGTTTTGCGCAATCGTTCCGGGACTGCTCTTTGCCACCTCTGCCGCCTCCTTTGCCATCGAGTTTGCTTTGCAAACTCATTATACGATTATTCCTTTAAAAAGTCAACTAAAACATATTGACATTATGTGCAAAATTGGGTATTATTTAAACATAAAAAGGAGGTATTTATTATGAAAAAAATATTTGCTGTAATTATGTGTGCTTTACTTATGCTTTCGATATCAGGTTGCGGAAAAGAAGAACCTGCACCCGAAAATAAACCCGCTCAGTCAGAGCCTGTTAAACAGGAGCCTGAACAGACAGAAGAAATCGAGCAACCCGCACCTGTATCGGGCGAGGAGCTTATAGAAAAAGTAGAAAAGCTCGAAAATATAGAAAATCCTGAAGAAAGAGAAGCTCTTCTTGCAGAAATCCAGACAATACTTGAACAAGCAGAAAAAGAAGCTAAATAAAGGTGATAAGGGAATTCCCTTATCACCTTTTTTATGCAGACCGAAGCTTTAATCTCAGGCGGTCCGCAATCATTGCGATAAATTCTGAATTCGTGGGCTTACCCTTTGAATTTGCAATGGTATAGCCAAAGAACGAATTAAGAACCTCGGTATCTCCTCTGTCCCACGCAACCTCAATTGCGTGACGGATTGCACGCTCAACACGGCTGGGAGTTGTGTTAAAATCCTTTGCAACCGTCGGATAAAGCTCCTTGGTAATAGAATTTATAACATCAAGGTCTGCAACCGCCATCATTATTGCGTGTCTTAAATACTGATACCCCTTTATGTGTGCGGGAATACCTACCTCGTGTATAATACTTGTGACCATTCCCTCAATGTCGGGAGCAGACTCGCCTTTAGCAACCGCAAATCCGTTTTTTGAGTTTATATCGGGAATACTCGCCTCAATTTCTGCAGCAAACATCTCTATTCTCTTTATAAGTATCTCAAAATCTACGGGCTTCATCATAAAATAATCCACCCCTAAAGCCGCCGCACGAGCCGCCATCTTCTCGGTAATTGCGGCGCTTACAACTATAAATGCAGGCTTTGCACCTTTTATCGCCCTGTTTTTAAAACGCTCAAGCACGCCCATTCCGTCAAGATTTGGCATAATCATATCTAGAATTACCACATCAGGCGCTGTAATCTCAATCATACTAAGCCCCTCAAGTCCGTCATATGCGCAACCCGCCACCGAAAGTCTGTCGCTTTTGCTGATATACGAAGATAATGTATCTGCAAATTCCTTATTATCATCAATAATTAAAACCTTGCTCTTCAAATTATTTGTCATAAATCTACGCTCCTTTGTATTTAATAATTATATAATAACTTAATTTACAAATTTTGTCAATAGATTTTGCCAAAAAAAATGGAAAAAATTTACAATTGTTATTTTCTAGGGGTTAGTAAGGTATACTTTTTATACATTTCTACTATTTATAAGCGTCTTTACTCTAAAGGTATTGTAATTTTATTTATGATAAGCCTAACGAAATTTCAGTGTGGAGGTTATACTTATGGCAAAAAAACAGATATATTGGCGATTATCCCGAAACTGATATTTTCCATCCTGCTTGCTGGAACGCATGCAGAAAAAACAGGACAATTTAAAATTGTCCTGTTTTTGAAAGAGCTAAATATCGAATTCGCATTTAACACTAATCTTTGGCGAGCTAATACGCTCAAACTCAATCTGCCATTTTCCATCAACTTTTTCCATCTTGCTTATATTCATACCTGTAACCGAAACAGATACATCTCCATTTTCAAGAGCAGTCTTGTCTTGCTCCGACCACTTATTTAA
>JAZREZ010000033.1:0-1736 GCA_045661045.1 Clostridia bacterium | reverse complement strand
AATATGAGCGTTTCAGAGATATGCTTTGACAGCGGATTTGACAATTACGCAAACTTTTTGCGTGGCTTTAAAAAGCGTTACGACATATCACCCGCTAAATTCAGACACATAAAACGCAGCTGATATCAGCTGCGTTTTATATTTGCATCATCTGTTGCGGGATTATCTATCAATCTTCCATCTTTTTCAAATCTGGAGCCATGGCAGGCACAATCCCAGCTATGCTCGTATTTATTCCATTTAAGAGCGCACCCAAGATGCGAGCATCTTTTAACCGTCGGCGTCAAAAGATTTGTCGTCGTTTCAAAGCCGTTTACAAACAATTGAGGTTTTAATATACTTCTTTGTGGCGAAAACACCTCTGCAAGCTCATTCTTTTTGCCCTGAACCATATCTGTCAGAATTTGAGCCGCAACCATCGCCGATGTCATTCCCCATTTATTAAAGCCGGTTGCAACATATAAATCCGGCGTTCTTGCAGAATACTTGCCTATATATGCAACCGAGTCAAGACTCATACAATCCTGGGTTGCCCATTCGTATTTCAGTCTTGCGTCGGGATAATAATGCTTTGCAAAATCATTTATTTCTTTGAAACTTCCACCATTTTTGCCCGTACGGTGACTTCCCCCGCCAATTAACAAAAGGTCATTGTAGGCTCGAAATAACAATCCCTTTAAATCATCACTTACATACATTCCGTCAAGCTTTTGCGCGTTTTTATATGCCGATACATAACTGCGATGCTGATAGAGTTTTAAAAAATAACTGCCGTGTTTATTAATAAAAGGAAAATGTGTTGCAACTATAATCTTTTTGGCTGTAATTTTACCGCTGTTTGAAACTGCGGTGCAGGGCGATATATCACGGACAAAGGTATCTTCGTAAATATTTAGATCTCCTGCAATTTTCGCTACAAATTTAAGCGGATTAAACTGCGCCTGATTTTCAAAACGAACTGCTCCTGCAATTTTAAAAGGTAGTTCTGTTTTCTCGACAAAATTGGCATTAAATCCAAGTGAATTCAGGGCAAATACTTCATTTTCTATTTTTTCACTGTCGTCTATTGAGTATGTGTATGCGCTTTTCTCCTCAAAATCGCAATCTATATCTTTGCAAAACTCTTTATACTTTTCTAACGCAACATTATTTGCTTTTAGATACATTTGTGCTTTCTCTCTACCAAAGCTTTTTATTATTTTGTGATAAAGCAAGCCGTGTTGAGATGTGATTTTAGCTGTTGTGTTTTTGGTTATACCCGATGCGATTTTCCTGCCCTCGACCAAAATATAATCAATACCCGCATTTTTCAAAAAATAAGCACATAATATTCCGCAAATACCCCCGCCAATAACCAAAACATCGGTTTTCTTGTCGCCATTAAGTTTTTCAAATTGCGGCAAACTTACACTATCAAGCCATACAGATTTTCTCATAGCATACCTCCTTTTTTGTTAGTATGCTCAAAAAAATAAAGAGTAACAAAGTATTTAAATTCTTGACAAAACAGAAATTTTGTGGTATATTTTAAATGTTGAGCGGGCGTGGCGGAATTGGCAGACGCGCTAGACTTAGGTTCCGTCCTGTATGTGATTTTATTGTTGATTACGGTTTCAGCCGTTTTCATAGATGAGGATTAAGCGATATGCTCCTCCTCGGTGCACCTCTACCGTGTAAAAATTAAGAGGTAAAACTTAATATGCGGGCGTGGCGGAATTGGCAGACGCGCTAGACTT
>JAZREZ010000032.1:0-31066 GCA_045661045.1 Clostridia bacterium | reverse complement strand
GTGCCAAGTTAGGAATAAAAATTATTTTTCAAAATTCGGATGCAAACCTGACTCTGACATAGGTTCTCCTACCATATAAAGATGTGATATATCACCTACGCCTATTGCACGAAAGTGCGAGAGCCCTGATGAATCAGTCTCGGAAACAAGAGTTGTTACTGAGGTCGGAGCGAGAAAAAAATTATGTTGTGCTACTACAGGGGATATACCCAACAAATAAGACATCACTGTAATACCTAAAGCAAAATGACACACCAGGGCAATCGTTACATCATCACCACCACGATATGCCATACCTTCTCTGCGCCAGCCATATCTCTCAAGCAAAGCATCCACACCATCTGTCGTTTTTTTAAAAATCATCGAACTATTACTATTAGCCATAAGTTCAGGCTCATTCCAACGCTTTATATCATAATACCTCTCGTCCAAACACCATATTGCAGGCGGCAAATCCCAGGCAACACGCGTTTTAGCGGTGTATGGCGAAACAATAGTACCACGAAATTCCTGAAGCCAATCCAATATTTCCGCATTCTTTCCAAGCTTCTTGAGTGTGGGTGCCGCCGTATCTTTAGCTCTTCCCAAAGGAGAGCAGTAAAAATCATCTATATTTGCTTTTATAAGTCTTTGTGACAACAGCTCTGCCTCTCGCCACCCTTTTTCTGTAAGACTATCTATGGAATAATCTGGATCTCCATGACGAATTATCATAATTTTCATATCATATCTCCTCTTTTAGAAAAAATACCTATTTTCCGTTTATAAAGACCGTTCTGCTCGAATTCATTATATCCTAAAAGATTAATTTTTTCAATATATTTATATCGAAAATACGAGCTTTAAAGACAAAATTCTTTTTTGTAACATAATTGTAATGTTTCACCTATTGACTTTTAGAAACGCTATATATATACTATATCTGCAAGGAAATTTTAGAGCAAAACACAATATATTGTATTTAAATGCCTTATTACAGGGTATTTTTATTATCAATACGGAGGTACACTTAAATGATTAGGAAGATTCTTAAAAGGGACGGTAGAGAAGTTGACTTTAATATTGAAAAAATTGCAAACGCCATATTTGAAGCAGCCAAAGCGATAGGCGGCAGAAATTACGAGGCATCTCTTGAGCTTGCACAGGAGGTCGTTAAAAGACTTGAAAGTCTTGATATTGAAACTCCTACTGTCGAGCAAATTCAGGATGCAGTTGAATATGTTCTTATCGAAGCAGGACATTCAAGAACTGCAAAGGAATTCATCCTCTACCGCTCGCAGCGCAGTCGTGTTCGCGAAATGAACACAAGCCTTATGAAAGTTTATGAGGATTTAACATTTAAGTCTGCCAAAGAAAATGATGTAAAGCGTGAGAATGCAAACATTGACGGCGATACCGCTATGGGTACAATGCTTAAATACGGTTCAGAGGGTGCAAAGCGTTTTTACGATATGTTTATTCTTGACCCTAAGCATTCAGAGGCGCACAAGAATGGTGATATCCATATTCACGATCTTGACTTTTTAACTCTTACAACTACTTGTTGTCAGATTGATTTAAATAAACTCTTTACCGGTGGTTTTTCAACCGGACACGGCTTTTTAAGAGAGCCTAACGATATTGCAAGCTATTCGGCACTTGCTTGTATTGCTATTCAGTCAAACCAGAACGACCAGCACGGCGGACAGAGCGTACCTAATTTTGATTATTCTATGGCACCCGGCGTTGCCAAAACATACAAAACCAAATATACTCAAAACCTCGGCAGAGTCCTTGAGCTTGAGGGCGATGACGAGAACGGTCAGGATACTGCAAAGACTATTATAAAAGAAATTGAAGCAGAAAATTCTGTTATTCCTACCCTTTCAAATGAAAAGAAATATATTAAGCTTCTCGAGAAAAAGCTTGAGGGCAAGGTTGAAAATCCAAAGCGTGCGGCAGCATTTATCACAAAAGCCGCTCTTCGCGAAACTGACCGTGCAACATATCAGGCTATGGAGGCATTGGTTCACAACCTTAATACAATGCACTCCCGCGCCGGTGCACAGATACCATTCAGTTCATTAAACTACGGCACAGACACAACACCCGAGGGCAGAATGGTTATCAAAAATGTGCTTTTAGCTACCGAATCAGGACTTGGAAATGGCGAAACACCTATTTTCCCAATTCATATTTTCAAGGTAAAAGAGGGAATTAACTTTAACGAAAACGACACCAACTATGACCTCTTTAAGCTTGCCTGCAAGGTATCTGCAAAAAGACTCTTCCCGAATTTCAGCTTCCTTGATGCACCATATAATCTTGCATATTACAAAGAGGGTAATCCCGAAACTGAAGCTGCATATATGGGATGCAGAACGAGAGTTGTTGCAAATGAATATGACAAATCCCGTGAAATAGTATCAGGCAGAGGAAACTTAAGCTTTACATCTATCAATCTTCCTAGAATTGCAATAAAGGCTCACGGAAACTTGGATATTTTCTTCGAGGATTTAGGAAGAAAGCTTGACCTTGTTATCGAGCAGTTGCTTGCAAGATTTAAAATTCAGTGTTCTAAAAAGGTGCGCAATTATCCTTTCCTTATGGGACAGGGAATATGGCTTGATTCTGAAAATTTAGGTCCTGACGACACCGTTGAAGAAGTATTAAAGCATGGTACTCTCACCGCAGGCTTTATCGGTCTTGCAGAATGTTTAAAGGCTCTTATCGGTCAGCATCATGGCGAATCGGCTACTGCACAGAATTTGGGACTTGAAATTATTGGTTTTATGCGTCAGCGTATGGACAAAGCCGCTAAAGAATACGGACTTAATTTCTCGCTTATCGCAACTCCCGCTGAGGGTTTGTCGGGCAGATTTGTAAAAATGGATAAAAAGAAATACGGCGTAATTGAGGGAGTAACCGACAGAGATTACTATACAAACTCTTTCCATATCCCCGTATATTATACTATAAGTGCATTTGAAAAAATTAAGCTTGAAGCGCCTTACCACTCATTAACAAACGGCGGACACATCACATACATCGAGCTTGACGGCGATCCGTCCCAGAACCTTGAAGCATTTGAAAGTGTTATCCGTTATATGAAAGAATGCGGTGTTGGCTACGGAAGCATCAACCACCCCGTTGACCGTGATCCCGTTTGCGGATACACAGGAATTATAAACGATGTTTGTCCTCTTTGCGGAAGAACTGCAGATGAACATTCAACTCCAGGATTTGAGCGTATACGCAGAATCACAGGATATTTAGTTGGAACTGTTGACCGCTTTAACAACGGCAAACGCGCTGAAGTTGAAGATAGAGTTAAGCATATGACACTTGAAACAAAATAATTAAATAGCGTGTCCTTTGGACACGCTATTCTATTTCTTCTATTCTGTTTTCTGCCATTATTTCTTCTGTTGTTTTTCGGTTTTTAAGAGCATGCTTTCTGCGCCACTCTCTTTTTCGTATTTCCTTAAGTTCTAACTCCTGCTCAGGAGTATTGGGGAAATTCTGACTTTCTTCAATCAACGCATCTCTATATTCGTCATTTTTTCTTTTTAACAAAAATGCCGATACCGTCATCCCAACAAACGCAAAAAAAAGGATTATCGCAACAAGCTTCCATATACCGCCTTTTTTACTGCATCTTCTTACAACCTCATAATCCATAAATTATGCCTCCTTTAATCTTATACTTATTTCACCTGAATTTAAGGTATGTCTTTCGCCATTTTTAAAATCTGCAACAAGAGCGCCGTTTTGGTCAATATCTACTGCAATTGCAGGACCTTTGCCGATAACCTCGATTTCCTTTCCTAAAACCATACTGCGCTTTTTGTAATCGGAAATAAAGCTTTTATCTTTTATGATTTGCTTAAGTAAGCAAAATTCGTTGAGAATTTCTGCAATTATTTCTTCTCTTGAAACCGAATAATCATTTTCCAAAAGCGTTCCCGCAATGCCCGATATTTCATCGGGAAACTCCGAATTAAAGCAGTTAATTCCTATACCTATTATAATATGCTCAATTTTTTCACTTTTAACATCATAAACTGCTTCTGTAAGTATTCCGCAAATTTTTTTGTTATTCAGATATAAATCATTAACCCATTTTATAAGCGGTAATTTCCCCGTCGTTTTCTCAATAGCCCGCGCTACCAAGACCGACGCTGCGGTAGTTATTAAAACACTTTCCTCGCTTGAAAAATCAGGCTTTAAAGATAATGTCATATATATCCCGCAATTTTTCGGAGAATAAAAGTTTCTGCCAAGTCTGCCTCTTCCATTTGTTTGAAAATCTGCAACTATAACTGCGTTATCCTTTTTTAGCCGTTTAGCTTCAGTGTTGGTAGAGTCTATTTCATCAAAAACTATAAGTTCATAAATTTCAGGAGATTTTAGATAATTAAGTATCTTTTCTTTTGAAATCATCTTATCACCAACCTGACATTTTCTTCTCCAAGCAAGTTTATAAGCCTTTCCATTCTGCCATCATTTTCGCTTATCATCATAGATTTGGGTGCTTTTACAAGCTGGTCTGTGTCGGTATATTTTAAGATAACCTCAATATCCCCATTTGCGCCCGACAAAACTTCTTTGATTTTTTCAAGCTCGTTTGAGTCAAACCTTAAGTATAATCTCGGAGCTTTTTTTGCTGATTGTTCAAGAGGCTTTATATCCTCAAGTCTGAGCTTTGGCGGTGCATCATCCGACATATCAAGATTACCATAGACTGTAACAAATAAATCGGTCTTCAAATAAGCGTCATACCGCCTGAGCTGACCCGGAAATACAATAACCTCTATACTTCCGGTCAAATCCTCAAGTACGACATATCTCATTATTTCGCCTTTTTTAGTGAGCATATCACGGCTCGATGTGATAATTCCTGATATTGCAACTTGAGAGCCGATATTGAATTTATGATTTTCGTTTTCAGTTATTTCAAGAACAGATGCAGATGATGTAGCATTTACGGCATCTTTTACACTATCAAGGGGATGTCCTGACACATACATACCAATATATTCTTTCTCCATCGCAAGAATATCACGCTTTGGAAATTCAGAAATATCAGCAAAATTATCCTGAACAACAGGAGCAGTAATAAGCTCTGCGAACATATCAATCTGTCCGGGCATAATGTTTTTATTTCGGTTTATCGCATCGTCCAAAACCTTTTCATAAACATTTATCAAAACTGAACGCTTTAAATCAAACTCATCAAACGCCCCGCACTTGATTAAGCTTTCGACTACTCTTTTATTTATTTTTTTGCCTGCCATACGCTCACAAAAATCGGTAAAGCTCACAAAATCGCCGTTTATTCTGCGCTCCTCTGCTATTTCATCAACAATTGCGCCCCCTACATTTTTAACAGCTGCAAGTCCAAAACGAATTTTACCATTATCAACCGAGAAGGTTCGTCCGCTTCTGTTGATGCTGGGCGGCAGAATTGTAATTCCGTGCTTTTTAACCACCGCAACATACTTTGAAACCTTTGCAGAATTTTCTATAAATGATGTAAGAAGTGCCGCAAAAAATTCAACAGGATATTTTGCTTTAAGCCACGCCGTCTGATATGCAACAACGGCATACGCCGCTGCGTGAGATTTGTTAAATGCATAGGATGCAAAATCCATCATTTCATCAAATATCTGTGCGGCGGCTTTTTCATCAACGCCACGCTTGATTGCACCATCGACGCCATCTGTTCCGTAAATAAAGTTTTTACGCTCTTCTTCCATTACATCGGCTTTTTTCTTAGACATTGCACGGCGCACCAAGTCAGCTCTGCCAAGAGAATACCCCGCAAGCTCTCTTACTATTTGCATTACTTGCTCCTGATACACAATGCATCCGTAGGTAACATCTAAAATATGCTCAAGCATAGGATGCTTATATTTCACATTTGACGGATTTTTCTTATTGGCAACATAAGCAGGAATAGAATCCATAGGCCCCGGTCTGTAAAGGGAAATTCCCGCTATAACATCCTCTAAAGAGTTGGGGCAAAGCTCTTTCATAAACTGCTTCATACCGCCGCTTTCAAGCTGGAATACGCCGTCAGTTTCGCCCTGAGATATCATATCGTAGACCTGATTATCATCAAAATCAAGTCTGTCAATATCAACTAAAACATTGTGCTGATTTTTGATATGCTCTACCGCATCACGAATGACAGTAAGGGTCCGAAGTCCCAAAAAGTCCATCTTTAAAAGCCCAAGTCTTTCAATGGTAGTCATAGTAAATTGTGTAGTGATTACATCATCATTCTTTTGAAGAGGCACATAGTTTTGTATCTCTTTTTCGGTAATAACCACTCCGGCTGCATGAGTTGATGTATGCCTTGGAAGTCCCTCAAGCTCAATCGCAGTATCAATCAGCTTCTTTATCTGCTCGCTTCCGTCATAAAGCTCTTTTAATTTATAGTTTACTTCAAGAGCCTTTTTTATAGTCATTTTAAGTTCCATCGGAACCTGCTTTGCAACCTCGTCAACAACGCCGTAGGGCACATTTAGCGCTCTTCCGACATCACGAATTGCAAGTCGTGCCGCCATTGTACCAAATGTAACAATTTGCGCCACATTATTTTCGCCGTATTTACGATTTACATAGTCTATAACCTCACTTCTGCGTTCATAGCAAAAGTCGATGTCAATATCAGGCATACTTACTCTTTCGGGATTTAAAAATCTTTCAAAAATAAGTCCGTATTTTATCGGGTCAACATTGGTTATATGCAAACAATACGAAACAACACTGCCCGCCGCACTTCCCCTTCCGGGTCCTACCATTATTCCGTTTTGTCTTGCATAATTGATAAAATCCCATACAATTAAAAAGTAATCAACATAACCCATAAGCTTTATTGTTTCAAGCTCATATTCCATTCTTTCGGTTATGTTTTTGTCACAGTTAGGATAACGCTCCTCCATACCTTTTAAAACGAGCGTTCTTAAATATTCGTAAGATGTCATACCATCAGGTATTTCAAATTTGGGAAGATGCAACTTTCCAAACTCAATATCAACATTGCATCTGTCGGCAATTTTAGCTGTATTTTCCAAAGCGTTTGGAAGATAACCAAAAAGCTCCCTCATTTCGTCTTCGGATTTTAAGTAAAGCTGGTCGGTTGTCATCCTCATTCTTTCTTCATCATCAACAGTTTTACCCATCTGGATGCACATTAAAACATCCTGATATTCAGCATCCGATTGTTTAACATAGTGAACATCGTTTGTGGCAACAAGCTCAAGTTCAAGTTCGCTTGCAAGTCTTATAAGGTCGGAATTTAATTTTTTCTGTTCAAATATTCCGTGATCCTGAATTTCTATAAAATATCTATCATTACCAAATATGTCAACAAATTCTTGTGCTCTTCTTTTTGCCTCTTCGTAGTTATCCGCAAGAATCTGGCGTGACAAAACACCCGCCATACAAGCGCTGAGCGCAATTATACCCTCGTTATACTTTTTAAGGATTTCCATATCTATTCTGGGTCTGTAATAAAATCCATCAACAAATCCCGCTGACACTATCTTCATAAGGTTATTGTAGCCAACATTATTTTCTGCAAGCAAAATCAAATGACAGCTTTGTGAATCAAGCTCGTGAGTTTTGTCAAATCTTGAACGGGCGGCAACATATACCTCGCAACCTAAAATCGGTTTAATTCCGTTTTTGATGGCAGCTTCATAAAAGTCAATTACACCATACATATTGCCGTGATCGGTAATCGCAAGCGCAGTTTGCCCCATATCTTTTGCTCTCTCTATTAAGTTGTTTATTGTTCCCTCGCCATCCAAAAGACTGTAGGCGGTGTGTGTATGAAGATGAACAAAAGACATTTTCTCACTCCTTAAAATTTTCTGCGATAGCGATTATCTTTTTAAAGCGATGATTTACCCCTGATTTTCCAAGCGGTGGATTCAGAAGTTTTCCAATCTCCAAAAGGCTTATTGACCTGTTTTCAAGCCTTATTTTTGCTATCTCCTGAAGCTCAGGCGGTAAATTTTCTATACCGATATGCTTATCTATCAAATCAATTGCTTTAATCTGCTCAACTGCCGCCTCTATAGCTTTTGCAATATTTGCAGTTTCGCCGTTTGCCGTACGATTAAAGTTGTTCTTTATCTCTTTTTCAATTTTTATATTTATAAGCTCCATTTGAGCATTGACCGCACCGATATAATTTAAAAAATCAGTAATAGCCTCGCTTTGCTTGCTGTACAGTACATATTTTGATTTCCTGACGGTTTCTTTAAATGAAAAACCACTCTCTGTTAAAACCTCCATAAAGCTGTTTTTAAGTCCCTGATACGCAGTTATAATTTCCAAACTATAATTTTTGCTTGGGTTTATTATCGTTCCTCCGCCTAAAAAAGCGCCTCTTATAAGTGCATTTTTGCAGCAATCCTTAAATTTTTGTGTAATTCTGTGCTTTATGATGCCGATTGAGTCAACTAAATCAAATTTTTTCAGGATAAAATCTATCGAATTTTTATCTGTTATAAGACTTGTATACCTTGTTCCATCAGGCGATATCAGTATATTTCTTTTGATTTTGTGTTTTTGGGCAAGAAAATTAAAACGCTCAAAAACACTTCTGTTTTCACAAGTAAACTTTATTTCTTTAGCTGAAATTGTGCATCCGAATAAAAGAATTCCCAAAAACTCTGCACTGTCACAGCAGGAATTCGGGTTTTCTTCTCTCAAAAGCTCTTCTTTTGTAAGTTCGGAAAAAGATTTCACAGATGCACCTCCGCTTATTTTTTAATATCTCGGTGAGTAATTATTATATTATGATTTTTTTCAGCAATCTTTTTATACAATTCTTCTGCAATTGTCACACTTCGGTGATGTCCGCCCGTACAACCGATTGAAATTACAAGTTGAGATTTTCCCTCTTTTTTATATTTAGGAATCAAAAATTCAATCATATCGCAAAGCTTGTCCAGAAATTCAAGACTTTCGTCTGTTGACATAACATAATCACGCACACAAGTTTCAAGCCCTGTATGCTCTTTAAGCTCTGCAATATAAAACGGGTTTGGCAAAAACCTTACATCAAATACAAGGTCAGAATCAATAGGAATTCCATACTTAAACCCGAAAGTCAATATATGTATAGCCATCCCGCTATCTTTAAGTTCCGGAGAATATATTGCAGTAATCTGTTCTCTCAGTTGTGTTGCGGTAAGAATTGAGCTATCAACAATTTTTGTTGCATGGCTTTTTACAAATTCAAGCAGTTTTCGCTCTTTTTGAATTCCGTCAATAATTCTGCCCGAATCTGCAAGCGGATGAGTTCTTCGTGTTTCCTTATATCTTTTGATAAGAGTTTCGTCATTTGCCTCTAAAAATAAAATTTCGTAATCATAGCCAAGCTCGGTTAATTTATCAAGACTTCCCAAAAGCTCGCCAAACATATTGCGGCTTCTTATGTCACAAGCAATCGCAGCTCTGTCGCCGGAATTAGCACTCCTATGATAAATTTCTGCGAATTTCGGTAAAAGTTCGGGTGGCATATTATCAACACAGAAATCTCCCATATCTTCAAATGCATTAAGTACCTGCGTTTTTCCCGCACCGCTCAATCCTGTTACAATTATAAATTTCATTTAAAATTCTCCTACAAGTCTGACTTCCGGTTCAAGCATAACCTCAAAATTTTTAAACACTTCCGCCTTTATATGTTCAATCAAATCAAGTACATCCTTTGCAGTTGCGTTGTTCTCGTTTATCACAAATCCTGCGTGCTTGGTTGAAACCATAGCTCCGCCAATTTGATATCCCATAAGATTACTCTGCTGAATAAGTGCGCCCGCAAAATAACCCTCAGGGCGCTTAAATGTACTTCCCGCACTTGCCTTTTCAAGCGGTTGCTTTTCGCATCTTTTAGCCGAAAGTTCTGTCATAGTTGCTTTTATCTGCTCCGGATTTCCGTAAGACAGTTCAATTGTTGCATCGGTTATAATTTTATTACCTTCTTCAAAGATACTTGTTCTGTAGCCGAATTTACACTCTTCACCCGAAATGGTTTTTATCTCAAAAGTTTCAGTATCTATATAGGTTACAGTTTTTACAACATTTTTCATTTCACCGCCGTACGCTCCCGCATTCATAAAAAGCGCACCGCCCAATGTTCCGGGAATACCGCCTGCAAACTCAATTCCCGTAAGAGAATTATTCAAAGCGATATTTGAAAGCCTCGAAAGCTTAATCCCCGCCCCCGCAGTTATAATATTATCACAAACGGAGTAATCCTCCATCAACTTTGAAATTTTGATAACCGCTCCTCTTATGCCTTTATCGGACACTAAAATATTTGAGCCGTTACCCAAAATAAAACAGGGGATATTATTCTGCTTTAAAATTCGTAAAGTTTCGATTATTTCTTCTTTAGTTGAAGGTTCTATGAAAATATCTGCCTCGCCACCGATTTTAAAGGTAGTATGCCGTTTCATAGGTTCGTTAACTAAAACATTTGTTTTTGACATTAAATCAGCAACCATAATAACTCCCTTTCTATCCGTTATATCTGCCAAAATTCCTTAAATATGCCTCAAATCTTTCCATATTGGTGTTCATAATCAACTCTTCGGGAAAATCTATATCCTCAAGCAATTTAATTGCATCATCAAAAACTCCCACCTCATACGCCGAATGTGCATCGGAACCTATTACAACATTTACTCTGTGTTCTTTGCAGGCAAGTGCAATTTTGCGACAATTTTCTATGCTTTTCGCACGCGATTTAAATGTGCCGTTATTTATCTCAATACATTTGTTATATTCTTTTGCACATTTTACAACGGTATCTATGTCATACTCAAAATCAGCAGTTCCGCTGTGCCCTATCACTGTTACATAAGAATTTTTAATTGCACCAAGATATGTTTTTGTATGCTCCTCAATAGTTCCTTTTTCATAACAGGGATGATGAATTGAAGCAATAACGATTTCCATATTCTTCAGCATATACTCGGGCAAATCCAGACTTCCGTCTTTATCGATTATATTAGCCTCTACTCCAAAGACAAGCTTTACTCCATCTATCACTCTAGGGAGTCGTTTAAGAGATGCAAAATGCCACAAGTGTGCGGAATCAGGCAGAGCGGGTGCGTGGTTTGTAATACAAACCATATCAATTCCACGCTTTTTTGCCTCTGTGATATTTTCGCCAAGTGTACTGAATGCATGGTGACTTACATTTGTATGCGTATGAGTGTCTACAAGTATTTGCATAAATTTCCTCTCTATTCTGCCGATAATCTGTTGATGTGGTCTGTCATTCTTTTGTTAAGCTCCTCTGCTGCATTGTAGCCCATCCTTTTCTGGCGGTTATTCATAGCAGCAACCTCAAAGATAACAGCTAAATTTCTGCCGGGGCGTACGGGTATTGTAAGCGATGGTATGTCAAGTCCCAAAATATTGGTATATTCATCAACAAGTCCTAATCTGTCGTATTGTTTACCGCTTTCCCATGTTTCAAGATGAATTATAAGGTCAATTTTCTCGGTTTCTTTAACTGCGCCCATACCAAAAATGTTTTTAACATCGACAATTCCAATACCGCGAATTTCAATAAAGTGTCTTATAATATCAGGCGAGCTTCCCACAAGCGAAATTGACGAAACCTTTTTAATCTCTACTGCATCGTCAGCAACCAGACGATGTCCTCTTTTGATAAGCTCAACTGCGGCTTCGCTTTTACCTACGCCACTTTCACCCATAATAAGAACACCCTGACCATAAATTTCAACCAAAACTCCGTGGCGGGTAATTCTTGGCGCAAGCTCTACATTCAAAAACGCATTAAGTGAACTTGTAAAGCTTGATGTATCCTGAGGCGTTCTGAGAACGGGGGTATCATACTCCTCTGCAAGTCGCATCATTTCAGGTGTCGCATTGCCGTTTCTTGTAAGAACCACCGCACTCATATTTTTTTCAAAGAGCTTTTTAAGGGCATTATATCTTACTTCGGGCGTGAGTGTCTGAAGATATGTAGTTTCAACCATACCAAAGACTTGTATACGCCTTGCATCAAAATAATCAAAAAAGCCGGTAATCTGAAGTCCGGGTCTGTTTAAATCCGCCGTAGATATAAAAATTTCTCTGTCGGGATAATAAAGCTTATCAAGCTTCATAGTGCTTACGATTTTTGATAATTCAACTGTAAAATTTTCCATAATATATACCCCTATTATAAATAATTATCTTACTGTTTCTTATTATACTATGAATAAATATATTTTGCAAATATATTTTTAAAACTTTTTTGTAAAAAAAGCTTGCAATATTTAAATGTTTCTGTTATAATAGTTCGAGTTGAATACTTTTTTGAATTTTTAAGGAGGTGTATCTGTATGGCAAAATGCGAAATTTGCGGAAAAGGCGTTACTTTCGGTATCAAGGTTTCTCACTCACACCGCAGAGCTAACAAGGCTTGGAAGCCTAACATCAAAAGAGTTAAGGCTATCGTTGACGGCACTCCAACTAAGGTGCATGTATGTTCAAGATGTTTAAGATCCGGTAAGGTTAATCGTGCCGTATAGTCATTTCTTATGATTTATATGCGAATAAAGGCTTGTTTTACAAGTCTTTTTTTGTTGCAAAAAAAACGGCGCTGAATTCAGCGCCGTTAAAGTAAAACATCAGTTATAAGCATTATACAAAATCCGACAAGCAACGCATAGGTCGCAGCTCTTTCACCACCGTGAGAGTGAGTTTCGGGAATCATTTCATCACTTACAACATATAGCATTGTTCCTCCCGCAAAACTGAGAGCAAAGGGCAATATCGCAGCTGCTGCCGAAACAGAAAAATATCCGATGAGCGTTCCTATAACTTCTATAAGCCCCGTTGCCATTGCAATTAAAAATGTGCGTTTTTTGCTTACTCCCGCCGAAAGCATTGGTGCAATTATTACCATCCCCTCAGGTATATTCTGAAGAGCTATACCGCCCGCAATCAACATACCTTGTGTAGTATCACCTGAGCCGAAACCGACACCTGCCGCAATTCCCTCGGGCAGATTATGAATTGCAATCGCGGTTACAAAAAGTAATATCTTATTAAGATTTGTCGAAGAATGTGTTTCTATATCAACACCCGCAATTCTGTGAAGATGCGGGACAACCTTATCTATAAGATTCAAGGTAATTGCACCGACAAAAATTCCCACGATAACAACTATAATTCCAGCTTCCCCTGCATATTCAACTGCGGGTAAAATAAGCCCCAGAACCGCCGCCGCAAGCATAACACCCGCCGCGAAAGACAAGACAATATCCGAGAATTTGTGCGACAAATTTTTGAACAAAAATCCAATAAGCGCACCAAATATTGTTGCACTGCCAACTCCGAGAGCTGTAAGCAAAATCAACCGCAAAGCTCATCCCTCCAAGAATAGATCGTAATGAATATTCCTCCTATTGTGCAGGCTTTACTACACCATATTTACATAATCAACAATAAGTTTTGCGGCGTTATCAATGCCGATTTTTTCGGTATCTATAGATATATTATAATTTTCAACACTGCCCCAGCTTCGATTAGTGTAAAAATTATAAAACGCACCTCTTCTTTTATCCGTTTTATGTATAAGGTCAAGTGCTGCTTTTTCGGTTAAATCGCATCTTTCCATTATTCTCTGGCATCTGAAGTCAATTCCCGCATGAATAAAAACAGTTACAAGATTAGGTAAGTCCCTTAAAATGTAGTCTGCGCATCTTCCTACCATAATGCAGGGTCCCTCTTCGGAAAGTCTTTTCATAACCCCGGATTGAGCTCTGAAAATATGGTCAGCTTTCGCCCCATCGCCATACCTGAAATATGCAGAGTTTCCCGCTTGAATATCCATTACCAAAGAATACAAAAGGCTGCTGACAGGTCTTTCATCGATGGTTTCAAACAATTCCTTTGAAAAACCACTCTCTTTTGCAGCAATTGCTATAAGTTCCTTGTCATAAAACGGAATATTCAAAAGCTCTGCCGTTTTTTCAGCAATCTCGTGACCGCCTGAACCAAATTGTCTTGCAAATGTCAATACAACTTTATCCATATTTTACCTCCAAGTCGATATTAAATGCCTATATGAGATATTTTAGCACAATTTTACAAAATTTTAAATATATTTATATATAGAAAAGATTTACAATTTTTTATACAAATTTACTATAGATACCCCTGAATAATAATGTCTTAAAATTGATTTATAGTTCTTTCCTTTATTCGCCATAGCGTTTGCCCCATTTTGACTCATTCCTACTCCGTGCCCGTAGCCTTTTACCCTGAATGTCACTTTATCCCCTGAAATTTCTATGTTGAAGTTTGCACTTCTTAATGAAAATTTTTCTCTTATATCCTTACCTGAAAATTTTTGACCGCCAATTTCTATACTTTTAACACTACCTCCATCCGTATGTTCAATTTCTCCTATTGAACTTTTTAAATCATCTATTTTTACATTTTCATTCATACTTTTAAGCTTTTGAACAAACAAATCCTTTGGATAATTGCTTATCGATTCAAATCCGTCTGCACCGATATCCCCATCGCTTGAAACTGATTTCAGGTATGGCAAAGCACTTCCCCATACATCTTCTGCATTTTCGGTTCTGCCACCGCTGATTGCATAAAAATACGCCTTTACCACCTTATTGTCATAAATCATATATTCGCCTCTTGTCTTTTCAACTGCATTTCTTAGCTTCTCCTCGTAATCATCTGCAAATCGAAAATCCCAGCCTTTTTTTGCCTCTTCTATACTTCGCCATGCCTTGCAATGCTTGTAGTCATCACAAACCATTGCTCCGTGATGCTCTTCAATCACTGTTCCCTCAAGACTTGCTGATACCTTGCTTAAAATGTAACTCCTCGCCGCAACCGCTTGTGCCTTTAGCGCTTCCGTATGATATGTAGGCGGCATTTCACCCGCTAGAACTCCTACAAGATATTCTTCAAATTCGGTTTCTGTTACCGCTCCTTCATTTTTCCGATAGACCGTTATCTTAAAAGGCTCTGAAAAACTTCCTGCAGTAATCGCATCACCGCCCTCTGTCATATTCCCTTTAAAAAACGGAGAAATAACCGCAGGAACAATAAAAACCGATAAAATAACTGCCATAAAAAATGCTGTAATTCTTTTCATAATACTACCACCTTGTCCTATTGTTTTTTTACAAAATATATATGAAAAAAATAGAAAATTATTCTTGACAGAACAAAAGTTTTGTAATATAATATATGAGTTATTTGTAAGTAACAATCCTTACTCCCATATCAGATGGGGGTCAAAGTCCAAAAGGAGGTGACAAGAATGGCAGTAAAACTTAATAAGTACGAAACTATTTTCGTAGTTGATGCAACCAAGACTGAAGAAGAAATCACTGCATTGGTTGAAAAGTTTAAGTCATTGATTGAAGCAAATGGTGAAATTCTCAGCGTTGAGGATTGGGGCAAGCGCAGACTTGCTTACACTATCAACGATTTGACAGAAGGTTACTATACTTTAATCAACTTCAAGTCAAATGCTGATTTCCCGGCTGAACTTGAGCGTGTTTACGGCATCACTGAAGGTGTTATCCGTGACATCGTTATCAGATGTGAGGAGGAATAATCCATGATTAACAAAGCAATTTTAATGGGTAGACTCACTCGTGATCCTGAGCTGCGTCACACCGGCACAGGTACACCTGTTTGTAGTTTCACTATCGCTATTGATAATGGCTATGGCGAAAACAGACAGACAGATTTTATCAACTGCGTTGCTTGGAACAAAACTGCTGAATTTGTAAGCAAGTATTTTTCCAAGGGCAGAATGATTATTGTTAGTGGTCGTATTTCGACCAGAAGCTGGGAAGGTCAGGACGGTAAAAAGAATTATGTAACTGAGGTTGTTGCAAGCGAAGTTACTTTTGGTGAAGCAAAAAGAGGTCAGGATGATGGATATACTCCGTCTGCTCCTGCAGAGAATTTTGCACCCGCTGTGGCTCCACAGATGCCTCAGGATTTAGCGGATGATGATTTCTCACCATTGCTTGATACCGATGACGATCTCCCCTTTTAATTAAATTAAAGGAGGCGAAAAATAATGACTGAAGAAAAGAAATTCGAAAGACCCCGCGTAAGACGCGCAAAGAAAAAGGTTTGTGCTTTCTGCGTGGACAAGGTTGAACACATAGATTACAAGGATGTTGCAAAGCTTAGAAGATATGTAACCGAGCGTGCTAAGATTCTTCCCAGAAGAATCAGCGGTTGCTGCGCAAAGCACCAGAGACAGCTCACAGTTGCTATCAAGAGAGCAAGACAGATTGCTCTTCTTCCATATACAGCTGACTAATCTATATAACCCGTTGGATATCCAACGGGTTTTTTTATTGACATTATTTTTACGAATGGTTATAATAGTTTTAGTAAATTATGTGAGGGATTTTTATGAAAACAGTTTTTATTATAAACCCAAAGGCCGGCGATGGCAAAAACAGAGCGGCACTCATTTCAAGTATCAAAGCTTTGCCTGAAAAAGCGGATATTTATATCACCCAAAACATTGGTGATGCCGAAAGATTTGTCAGCGAATACTGCGAAAAATTCGGCCCTGCCCGCTTTATTGCATGTGGCGGTGACGGAACATTATCCGAGGTTTTAAACGGTGCTGTTTTATGCGAAAACGCAGAGATTGGCGTTATTCCAATCGGTACAGGAAACGATTTTTGCAGAAATTTTGAAAATTCCACCCCTTTTTCTTCGCCTCTTGCACAGCTTAACGGCGATACTGTAAAATGTGATGCAATACGATATAAAACCGAACTAAACGGCACAGAAAAGTGCGGATATTGCGCAAATATGTTTAACATCGGTTTTGATTGCAATGTTGCTGATATGACATCTGTTATGAAGAAAAAACCTTTGATTTCAGGCTCTCTTGCATATCTTTTTTCAATTTTTGCAATGCTTGTAAAGAAAAAAGGCGCAAACCTTAAAATTGAACTCGACGACGAGCTGTTTTACGAAGGGCCTCTGCTTTTAACCTCAATAGCTAACGGAAAATATTGCGGTGGCGGAATTAAAAGCAACCCGCTTGCATCTTTAAATAACGGCTTTATCAATACGAACATAATATACAACATATCAAGGCTCAACTTTTTGACGAAGTTACCATTTTATATGAAAGGTACTCATATAAATCTCAAAAATATCGAAAAGGTTATTTATTCTCAAAACTGCAAAAAAATAGTTTTAACACCACTTGATAAAGAGATGCGCCTTTGTATTGACGGCGAAATCACAACTGCCGGCAAAACTGAATTTGAAATCATACATAACGCCTTCAATTTTGTAATACCAATCTGAATTAAAAACGGCGAGAAAAACATCTGGTTTTTCTCGCCGTTGCTTGCTTTTCGCAAAATATAAACTTTGTTTCTCAAAGTTGCCTTTTTTCTTTAAAAAATGCTTGATATTTGGCGAAGTTCATAGTATAATTGTATGTTGTGATATAATTACTGAAACTATGAGCAAACAAGGATGATATATATATGAAAAAAACTCGATTTACACTACCTCTTCTGCCTCTTCGTGGCATTACGGTCTTTCCCGGAATGATTCTTCATTTCGATGTAGGAAGGCCTCAATCCGTTGCCGCAGTAAGACAAGCTATGAAGACAGACAAACTTATATTTTTATGCTACCAGACAGACATTGCAGTTGAGGACCCTATTTTTGAAGATTTGGCACAAATCGGCACTATTGCTGAAATTCACCAGATATTAAATTTGCCCGACGGCAATATCCGTATTCTTGTAGAGGGTATTTCAAGGGGCAAGATAACAAAATATATGCAAACTGACACTTACGCTGAAGTAAATGTTTCACGCAAGGATGATATTCCTGATAACGATGAGCTTAAAGTTCAGGTGCTTATGCGTAAGGTTATGCACCTTGTGGAAGAATTTTTAGAACTTTACGACAGACTTTCGCCCGAGATTGTTTCTACACTTTTAGGTGTTGATGACGCGGGTGAGCTTTGTGATGTTATAATCTCTAACTTTCCGATAAAGCCACAGCTTAAACAAACTATACTTGACGAGCTTAATGTCAAAGACCGTCTTGAAAAACTCATCGCCATTTTAAACGATGAAATCGGCGTTCTTGCTCTCGAAAAATCAATTTCGTCAAAAACTCAAGCAAATATGGATAAGCATCAGCGTGATTATATGCTGAGAGAAAAGCTTCGGGTTATCCATCAGGAGCTTGGCGATGATGACGAGGCAACTAGCGATATAACCAAATACAAGAAAAAGCTTGAGGGGCGCAATATCCCAAAAGAAGTCTTAGAAAAGCTTGATGAAGAATTTGAAAAGCTTCGCCGTACAAATCCTGCCGCTCAGGAATACGGCGTTATGACAAACTATATCGAAACTGTTATTGATTTGCCCTGGAATGAAAAAACTCAGGAACAAATCGACATCAAAAAAGCGGGCGAAATTTTAGACCGTGATCATTTCGGTCTTTCAAAAGTCAAAACAAGAATTCTTGAATATATTGCAGTTCGCTCTCTCGGCGGAAAACCAAAAAGCAACATAATCTGCTTAGTTGGTCCTCCGGGAACGGGTAAAACCTCTATTGCGGCATCTTTAGCAGAGGCACTTAATCGCAAATATGTGCGCATAAGTCTTGGCGGTGTCAAAAATGAATCTGAAATTCGAGGTCACAGAAAAACATATGTAGCAGCAATGCCCGGAAGAATAATTGCGGCTCTTAAAAAGGTTGCTTCTTCAAATCCGCTCATTCTTTTTGACGAGATTGACAAGCTCTCAAGGGACATTACAGGCGATCCTGCTTCTGCACTCCTTGAAGTATTAGACCCCGAACAGAACAAAAATTTCCGTGACCACTTTATAGAACTTCCTTTTGACTTATCGGATGTTTTATTTGTGACCACTGCAAATTCTCTTGATACAATTCCAAGACCGCTTCTTGACAGAATGGATGTAATAGAGCTTAGTGGTTACACCCCTGACGAAAAAGTAAATATTGCAAAAAAATATCTTGTTCCAAAGCAAAGAGAACAACATGGACTTACTGCAAGTCAATTAAAGTTTACCACCTCTTCTTATTCCGCTATAATCGACGGATACACAAGAGAGGCGGGCGTTCGTGAACTTGAACGCAGAATTGCAGCAATTTGCAGAAAAACTGCAATGCAGATTTCAGAAAACAAGGATTTAACCGTATCGGTTAAAAAGTCAAACCTTTCAGACTTGCTTGGAAAGCAGAGATATTTGTTTGACAAGGCTGATTCCGTTGACCAAATCGGTTCTGTTACGGGACTTGCGTGGACAGCCGTTGGCGGCGACACGCTTTCTGTCGAAGTTGGCGTTATGCCGGGTACCGGTAAGCTTGAAATTACGGGCAACCTCGGCGATGTTATGACAGAATCAGCAAAAGCTGCGCTCAGTTATGTAAGAGCAAACTCTTTTTCGCTTAATCTTAACAGTGATTTTTATAAAACTTGTGATATACACATTCATGTTCCGGAAGGTGCTGTTCCAAAAGACGGACCATCTGCAGGCGTTACTATTACAACTGCTTTGGTGTCGGCACTCAGCAACTTAAAGGTTCGCAAAAATGTTGCTATGACGGGCGAAATCACCTTAAGAGGAAAGGTTCTTGCAATCGGCGGCTTAAAGGAAAAGACTCTTGCGGCACTCAGAGCAGGAATTACAAAGGTAATTGTTCCTTTTGAAAATAAACCTGACTATGACGAGCTTCCGTCTGTTGTAAAGGAAAATATCGAATTTGTCTTTGCAAAGACTATCGACACTGTTTTAGAGCACGCTTTAATCCCCGAAATCAAACAAAAGAGTTCTCAAAAATCAGATAGTACACATTATATAGAAAATCCATCCGCATCTTCCTCCCGTGCGATATGCGGCGGCAGAATTTAAGGAGAAATACTATGGATTATATTGATGCAAAATTTCTTACAACTGCAGTAAAGCCCGACCAGTATCCTGACACATTTGTTCCCGAAATCGCTTTTGTGGGCCGTTCAAATGTAGGTAAATCCTCACTTATAAACTGCCTTACAAATCGTACCAAGCTTGCAAGAACAAGTAGTCAGCCGGGCAAAACTGCAACAATAAATTTTTATGACATCGAGAGCAGATATCGTATGGTTGACCTGCCGGGCTACGGATATGCCAAGGTTTCAAAATCCGAGCTTGACCGATGGGCAAAAATGATTGACACCTATTTAAGCGACAGATACAACCTGGTGCAGATAGTACAGTTAGTTGATGCAAGACATAAACCAACTAAGGACGATATCACTATGATTGAATGGATAAGATCGTACGGCTATACTCCCGTTGTGGTTGCTACCAAGCTTGATAAGCTGAAAAAATCGCAGATTGAAGAAAATCTTACTGTTATATATAACACATTAGGACTTGACGAGAATTCAATCCTCTTCCCATTCTCTTCGGAAACCCGCGAGGGAAAAGACGATATAACAGAGTTTTTTAATGATTTAGTTGCCTCGTTTGAAGGCGGAAAGGCTGATACTGATGATAAATAAACCAAGAGGCACAGAAGATATTTTGCCCATTGACACTCCACTTTGGAGAAAAATCGAACAGACCGCTCACGAGGTTTGTAAAACCTTTGGATTCAAAGAAATCCGCACTCCTGTTTTTGAGGATACTTCGCTTTTTCAGCGCGGTGTTGGCGATACCACCGATGTTGTTCAAAAAGAAATGTATACCTTTGAGGACAAGGGCGGCAGAAGCATAACTTTAAGACCTGAGGGTACTGCATCGCTTGCAAGAAGCTTTATTGAAAATTCACTCTATGCAAACCCGCAACCTACCAAGCTTTATTATTTAATTTCTTGCTATCGCTACGAAAAGCCGCAATCAGGAAGACTCAGAGAATTTCACCAGTTCGGTATTGAATGCTTTGGCGGCACATCCGATGCAACCGATGCAGAAATTATAACACTTGCTCTTACATTTTTTGATAAGCTCGGCGTTAAGGATTTAAAGCTTAACTTAAACAGCATTGGCTGTCCTGTTTGTAAAAAAGCATATAACGAAAAGCTTAAGGAATATTTCGAAGAATACAAAGACACCCTATGTGACACCTGCAAAACAAGACTCGAGAAAAATCCGATGCGAATTATTGATTGTAAATCCGAGATTTGCTCAAAAATTGCAGAAAAAGCACCTAAAATGGTTGACCATTTATGTGATGAATGCAGTGAGCATTTTAAAAAGACTACTGATTATCTCGATACTGTAGGCATTGAATATACAATTAACCCTGACATTGTAAGAGGTCTTGATTATTACACACGAACTGTGTTTGAGATAACTTCTGATGCTCTTGGCGCACAATCAACCGTATGCGGCGGCGGTCGCTATAACGGACTTGTAGAAGAACTGGGCGGAAAGGCAACTGAAGGTATCGGCTTTGCTGTCGGAATTGAACGCCTTGTGATGATTATGAAAGCGCAAGGACTTACAGATGACATCGAAGATTACACCGATATTTTCGTCGCATCAATTGGGGATACTGCGGATATTGCGGCACAGAAATTAGTCTATGATTTACGACTTAAAGGAATTTGCGCAGAGCGCGATTTGGCACTTAGAAGCGTAAAGGCACAGATGAAATTTGCCAATAAATTAAATGCTAAATACAGCGTTGTTTTAGGCGATGATGAAATCGCTAACAACAAGGCTCTTATAAAAAATATGGAAACGGGCGAAACATATGAAACAACGATTGATGCAGACAGTATTATCGCCGTTATCAGAAATTAGGAGGAATTACAATGGAATTTGAAACTATGCAAGGGTTAAAGCGTACCCATTTATGTACCGACTTATCTAAAGCAAACAACGGCGAAACTGTTACTCTTTGCGGTTGGGTTGCAAGAAACAGACGCCTTGGCGGTCTTGATTTTGTTACTCTTCGTGATAGGAGCGGAATTATTCAGTTATCATTTAACGATGAAACTGACCCTGCAATTTTCGAAAAGGCTGTTTCTTTAAAGAGTGAATATGTTATTGCAGTTGTGGGAACTGTTGCTCTTCGTACTGAAAAAAACATTAACCCCGATATGAAAACGGGTGAAATTGAAATTTTAGTTTCGGAACTTAGAATATTAAACGGTGCAGAAACTACACCATTTTATATTGAAGAGGGTATTGATACAAATGATGCTCTTCGTCTTAAGTACAGATATCTTGACTTAAGACGCCCTGATATGCAGAGAAATCTACTTCTTCGTCACAGAATTTGCAAAATTGCAAGAGATTATTTCGACGAAAATGGCTTTGCAGAAATCGAAACACCTATCCTTACCAAAAGTACACCCGAGGGCGCAAGAGATTATCTTGTTCCGAGCCGTGTGCATCCCGGTAGTTTTTATGCTCTTCCTCAGTCACCGCAAATTTATAAGCAGCTTTTGATGCTTGGCGGATATGACAGATACTTCCAGATTGCAAAGTGCTTCCGTGATGAAGATTTAAGAGCAGACAGGCAACCTGAATTTACCCAGATAGATATGGAGCTTTCATTTATCGATGTTGATACTATAATTGAAATCAACGAAGGCTTTTTAAAGAGAGTGTTTAAAGAGGTTTTAAATATTGATGTTCCCACTCCGTTTGAAAGACTTCCCTATCGTGAAGCTATGGAGCGTTTTGGTTCTGACAAGCCCGATACACGCTTTGGTATGGAGTTTATCAATATTTCAGATGAGGTTAAGGATTGCGGCTTTAAGGTATTTACCGATGCAGTTGCAAATGGCGGCAGCGTTCGCTGTATCGTAGCCGAAGGTCTTGGCGAGCAGATGACACGCAAAACTCTTGATTCTCTTACTGAATATGTAAAGACTTATCGTGCAAAGGGTATGGCTTGGATTGTTGTTGAAGAAGGAAATCTTCGTTCACAGATTACAAAATTCTTAAGTGAAGACGATGTTGAAAAAATCCTTGCAAAAACAAACGCAAAGGTTGGCGATGCAATTTTAATCGTCGCTGACAAAAACAGCGTTGTATACGATGCGCTTGGTAATCTTCGTTTAGAAGTTGCCCGCAGATTTGATATGATTGACAAGAGTAAATTCAACTTCTTATGGGTTACTGAATTCCCGCTTCTTGAATACTCCGAAGAGGATGACAGATATGTTGCAATGCACCATCCGTTCACTCATCCCTTTGATGAAGATATTGAAAAGCTTGAAACTGCACCTGGCGAGGTTCGTGCTAAGGCATACGACATCATCTTAAACGGCACAGAGCTTGGCGGCGGAAGCCTTAGAATATTCAATTCCGAACTTCAGGAGAAGATGTTTAAAGCACTTGGTTTTACCAAAGAAGAAGCTTGGGACAGATTTGGTTTCTTGATGGAAGCGTTTAAGTATGGCACACCTCCTCACGGCGGACTTGCTTATGGTCTTGACAGACTTGTTATGATAATCACCGGTTCTGAAAGCATAAGAGATGTAATCGCATTCCCGAAAGTTCAAAACGCTGCAGAGCTTATGATGAATTCACCCGACAAGGTTGATCAAAAGCAACTTGACGACCTCTGTATCAGCGTAGTAGAAACCAAAGAATAATTGAAAGGATTTGATACCTATGACAAATGTATTTGATATATTAAAAGACCGTGGTCTTATCGCCCAGACCACTCACGAAGAAGAAATCCGCAAAATATTAGGCGAAGAAAAAATCACCTTTTATATTGGCTTTGACCCTACCGCTGACAGCTTGCATATCGGTCACTTTATGCAGCTTATCGTTATGAAGCATATGCAAAACGCAGGACACC
The DNA here is from genome assembly GCA_045661045.1 of Clostridia bacterium. GTDB lineage: Bacteria > Bacillota > Clostridia > Monoglobales > Monoglobaceae > UMGS1820. The sequence goes on along the minus strand of JAZREZ010000032.1, from coordinate 7,222 downwards.
GTCCCATCATTCTTTTAGGCGGTGGCACAACAATGGTTGGTGACCCTACCGGCAAGAGCGATATGCGTCCTATGATTACTCAGGAAATAATCCAGAAAAATGCTGATAACTTTAAAGTTCAGATGTCAAAGTTCATCGACTTTACCGACGATAAGGCGCTTATGGTTAATAATGCTGATTGGCTTTTAGACCTTAACTATGTTGATTTTCTGCGTGAGATTGGCGTTCATTTTTCAGTAAACAGAATGCTCACCGCAGAATGCTTTAAAACCCGTATGGAAAAAGGTCTTACATTCCTTGAATTTAACTATATGCTTATGCAGGGCTATGACTTTTATAAGCTTAACAAGGATTACGGATGCCTTATGGAATTCGGTGGTGATGACCAGTGGTCAAACATTCTTGGCGGTATTGAGCTTATTCGTCGTAAAGAGAGCAAGCAGGCTTATGGTATGACCTTTACACTTCTTACTACCTCTGAAGGCAAAAAGATGGGTAAGACCGAAAAGGGTGCTCTCTGGCTTGACCCCGAAAAAGTTTCACCTTATGAATTCTATCAGTATTGGAGAAATGTTGACGATAAAGATGTTATAAGACTCTTAAAGCTTGTTACATTCCTCCCGCTTGAACAGATTGCAGAATACGAGAAATTAGAAGGTCAGGAGCTTAACAAGGTTAAGTGCATTCTCGCTTACGAGGTTACAAAAATGGTTCACGGCGAAGACGAGGCTAAAAAAGCCAACGATGCCGCTATGGCAATCTTCGCAGGCGGAAACGACACAACAAATATGCCTTCTTGTGATGTTAATAAGGCTGACCTTGAAAATGGTGTAAATGTCCTTGATATGCTTGTGAATGTAAATCTCGCTCCATCAAAGAGTGAAGCACGCAGACTTGTTCAGCAAGGCGGACTCACTGTTAACGGCGACAAAATAACTGATACAAATGCAGTTATCGACCTTTCGTTCTTTAATGACAACGAAATGGTTATTAAAAAGGGTAAAAAGACATTCTTAAAGCTGGTTTTGGTATGAGAATAGTTTTCCCCACATACTATGCTGATTTTGCCTGCATTGCAACTCAATGCAGGCATAGCTGTTGTATCGGTTGGGAAATTGATATAGACAGCAAAACTGCGAAGTATTATAAAAAAGTAAAAGGCGATTTTGGAAAACGCCTTAAAGAAAACATAAAAAATAATTCTTTTATTTTAGATAAAAACGAGCGTTGTCCTTTCTTAAATAAAGACAATCTTTGTGATATTATAATGACTTTAGGCGAAGATGCACTTTGCCAGATTTGTGCAGACCATCCTAGATTTAAAAATTTTTTTGAAAACCGAACAGAGATTGGGTTAGGACTCTGCTGTGAAGAAGCTGCGAGAATAATCTTAAGTTATCCCGAAAAAATGTCACTTATCGGCATCGAAAACGACAACGATGAATTTTTAAAGCTAAGACAAACCATTTTTGATATTTTGCAGGACAGAGATTTTTCCGTCGATGAAAGAATTGAGAATTTGTGTGACTTTTTTGACATCAGCATCCCAAACATTGACTTTTCTCAGCTTTATTTAAGCTTAGAAAGGCTTGACAATCATTGGGGCGAGTTACTGATTAATTCCAAGGACATTGTCGATTTTAAACCGCAAAATGAGGTTCTGAAAGAACAGCTTATAATTTATTTTATCTACCGCCATTTAGCAGGTGGCTTATATGATGGCAAAATAAAAGAACGCATTGCATTTTCTATTATAAGCCTTAATATGATTTTAAAAATAGCATCGCTTGAAAACGAAGATATTTTTGATATTGCAAGAATGTACTCATCCGAAATTGAATATTCCGATGAAAACTTAGACATAATTTTAGAAAATTTAAAAATGCTCCCATAAGGGAGCATTTTTATTATCTTTGTACTCTTCCGCTGCCATCTCCGCCAACCAAACCTTCAACATCACTTCTTGAAACAAGGTTAAAGTCACCGGGAATTGTATGCTTAAGTGCAGATGCCGCAACACCAAACTCAAGGGCATCTTTAAAGTTTTTACCATCGAGGAAACCGCATATTGTACCACCTGCAAAGCTGTCGCCACCGCCAACACGGTCAACAATCGGATGAACTCTGTATTCCTTTGAATGATAGAATTCCTTTGTATCTCTTGAATAGATGCAAGCAGACCAGCCATTATCAGATGCGCTATGACTTACACGCAATGAAGAAATTACATATTCAAAATTGAACTTTTCAACCATCTGCTCAAATATGCTCTTGTATCCTGCAAGCTCAAGTTCACCGCTTGTTACATCAGTATTGCCCGGCTTAAAGCCAAGAACTTTTTCGGCATCTTCTTCGTTGCCGATACAAACATCAACATACTGCATAAGATTTGTCATAATTCTCTGCGCTTTTTCGCTTGACCAGAGCTTTTTTCTAAAGTTTAAGTCAACCGAAACCTTTACTCCGTGAGCCTTTGCCGCTTTGAGAGCAACCTCTGTAAGCTCAGCTGCAGCATCCGAAACTGCAGGGGTAATTCCTGTAAAGTGGAACGAATCAGCACCTTCAAAAATTGCATCAAAGTCAAAATCAGCTGCAGTTGCAGTAGAAATCGAAGAATGTGCTCTGTCGTATACAACATTTGATGCTCTCATAGCAGCGCCTGTTTCAAGGAAATAAATACCAAGTCTTTCGCCGCCTCTTGCTATGTTCTTTGTTTCTACATTGTACTTACGAAGAGCCGCAACCGCACATTCACCAATAGGATTTTCGGGAACCTTAGTTACGAATTCTGCATCGTGGCCATAGTTTGCAAGTGATACTGCAACATTTGCCTCACCGCCGCCGTAGCATACATCAAATTCGTCTGCCTGAATAAATTTCTCATTATTGGGTGTTGATAATCTGAGCATTATCTCGCCCATTGTAACTATCTTTGCCATTTTATTTCTCCTCCATTTTCTCAAGAGATTCTTTTACGAAAAAGCTTCCGCCGATAGCGGCAATCTTATCAAAAGCCAAAAATTCATCTATGTTGCTTCTGTCAACGCCACCTGTTGGTATGAACTTAATCTGCGGGAAAGGTGCTGCAAGTGCCTTAAGTGCAGAAAGTCCGCCATATACATTTGCAGGGAAAAACTTAACAGTAGTAATTCCAAGCTCTAAAGCCTGCATAATCTCGGTTGGTGTAACACATCCCGGATAATACGGAATATTCTTCTTTTTACAAAGCTTTGCCACATCTATAGAAAGTCCGGGAGATACTATAAATTCAGCCCCCGCCTCAAGTGCTTCCTTGCACTGTTTCTTATTAATAACGGTACCTGCGCCGATGCTCATATCAGGATACTTTTCAGCAGCCATTTTTATAGCTTCCTTTGCGCAAGCAGTACGGAATGTAATCTCTGCACAGTTTATCCCGTTTGCTTTGAGAGCAGGCAAAATTTTGTCTACCTCTTCAAGTTCCTTAATTACAACTACTGGTATAAATTTTTCCATTTATATCGTCCTTTCATATGTAAGTTATATAAAATAAAAATTTTCCACAAATACACTATACCATATAATTACAGAAAAATCATGCTTTTTTACGACATATTGGTATTGATTTTATCGACTTTTCTTAAAATTTTGCTCATTGGTAAAACTAAAATCCCTGCTACCAAATTACCCGATGCATGCAAAACATCAAACAGAGTTCCCGCCGCAATCCATGCAAACATCCCCTTAAAGTCAAGCCCGAATAAAATGGCTTGAGCCGGAGCATAAAACACTCCGAATAAAAGTCCGTGTATGCAACAAATTAAAGGATAAATAAATACCGCAATCTTATCTGACATATTTTTAGGCAATAGCATAGTTATTCCCCAAAGAATAGTCCACACATAAAGATATGGTATCCACCAGGTTGCAAATCCCGCAAAAAATCCGTTTATAAAAACATATAAATATATTGGAATAAGCGCTTTCTTGCGATATACAATCGTAAGTGTCATGGTAAACATACCAAGCAAATGAATGTTTGGCGCAACCTCCATAATCACCTTTGAACAGTACATAAGCGTTGCAAGTATTGCAAATATGCACATTTCTCTTACTGTAAGTTTGTTTTTCATATTTATTCAAGTCCCGAATACAATGCGTTTCTCATCTCTGTTTGTATTCTTAAATCCCAAGCATGAACATGCTGAAAATATGTAAGCGAAAGGTTATTCTCGGTATCAACCATTGAAAATGCACCTGCCGCACCATCCCAGCCAAATTCACCAACAGGACTTAAAGAACCGCTCAGTGTTTTATCAATATGCGTACGAACGCCAAGACCATAACCGTAACCCGGTCTCATTAAATAGAAATCTTCGCTCTGCTTGCCTCTTAAATGGTCAGTTTTCATAAGTTCAATAGTCGAAGCCGATAAGATACGATTTCCGTTTTTACCTACACCGCCGCAAGCAAGTGCATCAAGGAAAAGGGCATAATCTTCGGTACAAGAGGTAAGTCCTGCTCCTCCGCTTTCGTAATTCTCGGATAGATTATAAACACACTCAAGAGTGCATCTTTCAGGCTTTCTATCCTGATTATATGCATATCTTGCCACCATTTTAGAAAGTCTTTCTTCATCCTTCGGAACACCAAAAAATGTATTCTTCATACCAAGTGGCTTAAAGATATTTTCTTTCATATATTCACCAAGAGTTTTACCTGACCATACTTCAACCAAAGCACCTAACACATCATGAGAAAGGCTGTATCTGTATCGTGTTCCGGGCTCAAACCCAAGGACTGTTTCAGCCATTGCAGCAACAAGCTCTCTTGTGGATTTTTTACCCTCAGAAAGTGCCTTTTTTATGTATTCTGCACCTAAGTTATAATCAAGTCCCGAACTCATAGTAAACAAATCCTTGATTGTGATCGGATTTGTTGCGTATCCACTCTCGGTATTATCTAAAGTTTCTCCCATAGAACTGCCGGTTGCGATTTTTATTGCGCTTTCATTATCAAGAGCATCTGATGAAATCTTCATTTTTTCAAATTCAGGAAGATATTTTGAAACAGCGTCGCTCATAATATACTTACCTTGTTCAAATAATTGAAGCGCAGCCGTGCAAGTAATCATTTTTGTCATTGAAAAAATAAGGTAAAGCTCACTGCCGTCAAGCTTTTTATTGTTTTCAATATCGCTCATTCCGGTAAAGTATCTGAACACCAACTCGTGATCTTTATAAACAATACAATCAAGTCCCGGCACATTCTCTCTTGATTTTATTTCATCAAGACAATTTTTAAGATTTGTAAAATCCATTTTTATTACCTCTTTTATACTGATATAATTCCAAACGCTTCAAGTATTGAAAACCCAAGAATAAACACAATACAGATAGGTGCTATATATTTTATAACAACTGTAAATAGTTGTTTACTCTTAAATTTTCCGCTAAGCTCTACCTCTTCTATGATAGCAGAAGGCTTTATAACATATCCAACAAATATACAAGTCAAAAATCCTACAATCGGCATAATAACACTATTACTGATAAAATCAAAGAATGTAAGGAAGTCCATTCCAATTATCTTTATGTGCGACCAGATGCCATTTCCGAGTGATGACGGAATACCAAGAGCAAGCGCAATTACCAAAAGGATGAGTATAGTCGGTGTTCTTTTAATTTTTAATCTATCCTGGATGATTGAAACTATCGCCTCCATAAGAGAGATCGAAGATGTCAACGCTGCAAAGAATACCAATATAAAGAATATCGCACCAATTATTGACCCTCCGGGCATATCCGCAAACACCTGCGGAAGTGTAACAAACATAAGCCCCGGACCTTTACCAAGTGCCTCCTCATTTCCGCCCGAGAACGCAAACACTGCCGGAATAATCATAAGTCCTGCAAGGAACGCAATTCCCGTATCAAAAAGTTCAATTTGTCTTACAGAAGATTCTAAATTTACATCTTTTTTCATATATGAACCATATGTAATCATAATAGCCATAGAAAGTGACATTGAATAAAACAACTGTCCCATAGCAGAGAGTACTGTTGTAACAGAAAACCTACTGAAATCAGGAATTACATAATATTTAACACCCTCAATTGCACCCGGCAAAAACATAGAATATACTGCAACTATAACAGATAAGCCTATTAAAACGGGCATTATAAATTTACTCATTTTCTCAATACCCTTTTCTACGCCAAGCCATACGATTATGCTTGTTATTCCTAAGAACACAGAAAACCATACAAGCGGAGAAAGAGGCTGAGTAATAAACCCATCAAAAAATCCACTCTGTGCTGTTAATGCCGCATTTCCTGCAACAAACTCGAACATATATTTAGATACCCAACCACCTATTACGCAATAGTACGGAAAGATAATAAACGGCACGATTGATTCTATATATCCAATAAAACTATATTTTGATTTTAGCGTATTAAACGCACCAATAGCACTAAGCCCCGTTTTTCTTCCAATAGCGATTTCAGCGGTCAAAAGTGCAAAGCCAAAAGTTACCGCCAATATCAAATATACAAGCAAAAATATTCCGCCGCCATACTGCGCCGCAAGATAAGGAAAACGCCATATATTTCCAAGGCCCACTGCGGAACCCGCCGCTGCCATAACAAATCCTATTTTCCCAGTAAAACTGCTTCTCTTTTGTTCCATAAGTTCCTCCAAAAAATTTTTAGTATATAGCTGTATTTTATCACAACATTTATGCTTTGACAACATTTTTTTACGCAAAATCTCAAAAAAATACCCACCGCTTTCGCAGTGGGTATTTTGATTATTCAACTGTTAAAACAAGTTTACCTACATTCTTTCCCTGATATAACATATCGTGTGCTTTTTCTGCCTCCTGAATGGGAAGAACTGCGTGAATTGTAGGCTTTACCTCAGCACTTACAATCTTTAGAAATACCTTTTCCACAAGCTTTGTTCTTTTTGTTGATTTTTGACTTCAAAATGATATTTTCACAATAATAAACACGCCTCCCGCAAGATATAAAAAACTCCTTGCAATATTTGTTGCAAGGAGTTTTGTTTATTTAATTACTCAGAAAGTGGCTTCATTGTGGGGAAGAGCAAAACATCACGAATTGAAGAGCTATCGGTTAAGAGCATAACCAATCTGTCAATACCAATACCCAAACCACCCGTCGGAGGAAGTCCGTATTCTAATGCGTTGACAAAATCTTCATCCATCATATTTGCTTCT
>JAZREZ010000031.1:0-20454 GCA_045661045.1 Clostridia bacterium | reverse complement strand
GATATTCTTTATATATGGAAAACCCCTGTTGCTCAATATTGGTTTTTGTATGCACTGTTCTTTTTGTTTTGCATTTGGACGGCTTTTTCAGGAATGATAAAAAATTGGCAAATTACGCTTATTGTTGTTTTAATAGGCTATTTAGCTCCGTTTTTTGGTATTCCCCTTGGAAGCTTGGATGTGGTGTTTTATTCAGCACTTGCCTTTGGAATCGGCACATTTGTGAATTTTAAAGGCATCACAAGAAACGCAAATTGGGCTAAATGGTTAATTGTGTTAATGCATATAGTGACAGGTGTCGTGTTTGTTTTATTAAACAAAATAGAAGCTCCGTTCATAAAGGAAATAATGATAGTGTTTGGAATATATTCAAGTATTATGTTTATTTCTATGCTCCAATGCTGTAAAACCGTTACGTGTTTTCTCGATTTTGTAAATAAGTATTCTTTTCAAATTTACTTATTGCACACCATATTTACTGCCGGAATAAGAATAATCTTGCTTCGTATGAATATAGCACAGTGGTGGATTCACGTTCTTTTGGGAACTGCTTGCGGATTGGTATTTTCGGTGTTAGCGGCGATAATTGCAAAGAAAGTAAAATTTTTGAATTTCTTCTTTTTTCCTGCAAAAGCTTATACATTGAAGAAGGAATTGCATAGAAATAGCAAATCGCAATAAAAGATTATTGGCAATTTTTAAACATTTATGATATAATACAATGGCGAGAAAATCTAGTAATCTCGCAGGTTCTAAAGAAATTTGTTCAGAAAAAATCCAGTGAAAAAATCAGGGAAAAATAGTAGGTCCTATTATTCACTGTTCACCTAACTTGATACGAACTACTGCTAAAAAGGTTTGCATCTAAACCGGCTATCCCGCATATAAAGATTGTCGAAAAATATTGAAAGGGAGGAATATATATGGCATGGTATGATGAAGCTGTATTTTATCATATATATCCGTTGGGAATGACAGGAGCACCAAAACAAAATGTTTATGGCGAGCCGGAGGATAGATTAAACACATTACTTCCTTTTATTTCGCAAATCAAAAAACTTGGCTTTAATGCACTTTATATTGGACCTCTTTTTGAGTCCGTAGGACATGGCTATGAAACAACAGATTACAAAAAAATGGATACAAGGCTTGGTACAAATAAGGATTTAACAAACTTTGTAGAAGAATGTCATAGCCAGGGGATACGCGTAATTTTAGATGGTGTATTCAATCATACCGGGCGGGATTTTTTCGCTTTTAAAGATATCAGGCAGTATAGAGAATCTTCAAGATACAAAGATTGGTATTGCAATGTAAATTTTAATGGCAATAATGAATATAACGATGGATTTTCTTATGATAATTGGGGCGGATATGATTTGCTTGCCAAATTAAATCAGCAAAACGATGAGGTAAGGGAATACATTTGTGATGTAATTCGTTTTTGGGTAAGTGAATTCGATATTGACGGAATTCGTTTGGATGCCGCCGATGTATTGGATTTTGGTTATATGCAGATGCTGCGTCAGGTAGCGAACGAAGTGAAGCCTGATTTTTGGCTTATGGGTGAAGTTATTCATGGTGATTACATTCGTTGGGTGAATGGAGATACACTGCACTCTGTTACAAATTATCATTTACACAAGGCGTTATACTCCGGTCATAATGACCATAACTATTTTGAAATTGCTCATACCGTGAAACGCTTGTATGAAATGGGCAGAAACCGTCCTGATGGATTAAAATTATACAATTTTGTTGACAATCACGATGTTGAGCGAATTTATACAAAACTTAACAACAAAAGTCATTTTGTACCTATTCATATTCTGATGTATACACTGCCGGGTGTTCCATCTGTTTATTATGGTTCAGAATTTGGTATCGAGGGACAAAAACAACAAGGTTCTGATGATTCTTTAAGACCGGCAATTTCATACAATGAATATATTCAGGCTACAGAAGATAATGCCTTGACAAATTTGATTGCGATATTAGGTAAAATACGAATAGAAACAAAAGCATTATCTTATGGTGATTATAAAGAACTGCTTTTAACAAACGGTCAGTATGCATTTTCAAGAAATTATAATGGAAACTCTGTCATTGTGACCGTGAATAACAATGATAACGATTTTATTATGAATCTTCCGGCTCAGAACACAGAAGAATATGTAGGAGGACTTTCCGGCAAAAGAGTACCTGTGAAAGACGGATGCATATCTGTAGATGTGAAGGCAAATTCGGGGGAAATCTGGCTGCCTGTACATTTGACAGATGGGCAGGTACAGCCAATTGAACTTAATATTAATAAAAACACAACCAAGACAGTAGTTCAGGAGGAAACTGTTAAATCGCCGGAATATATAAAAGAGGAAGAATGTGTTAAAATAGAGATAAAACATAATAAGACATTTGAAGAAATGACCGTAAAAGAACTTCAAGAAGCGATACTTGAACGGATGAAACACAACGGACCTGTTACAGAACAGATGCGAAAAGATGTCTTAGAAAATGTCTATCACAATTCTTAGGTAACTTGGATTAATAGTTTCAACTAGATAACTATAAACACAACACACTTCTGGAGAGATAATGCTTATGATAAAAAATTATATACGAAAAACTAAAGAAGAAATATCAATTTTGCTTCGGTGCATTCCCGCATCTGTTGTGACACTGTTTGTTGTAAGTGTAATTTGTATGAATTTGCTTGCAAATAAAACTTTGCTTCAGCTTGACTGGATTGCACTTGATGGCGGAGTTCTTATATCCTGGCTGTCATTTTTGTGTATGGATATTATAACAAAACATTTTGGCCCAAAGGCTTCTAACAGCATAACAATTCTTGCGGTTATTATAAACCTTATTACTTGTATGATATTTTTTGTTGCAAGTGCAATTCCGTCAAACGCAGGAGATTTTAGTGCTTTTGATGGGATTTTCGGCGGAACATGGTTTGTATTGCTGGGCAGTACAATCGCATTTTTGGCGTCTGCTATCCTGAACAATACGCTAAATTGGATGATTGGATTCTTCTTTAAAAGAAATCCTGACGGAAAATTAGCATACGCTTCAAGAACCTATATTTCAACATTTATAGGACAGTTTTTTGATAATTTTATCTTTTCGATTATCGTGTTTGTATATTTTGCGCCAATATTCTGGAATGGCTTTCACTGGACGGTTTTGCAATGTGCGATGTGTGCGTTAGCGGGAGCCATAGCAGAACTTATTATGGAAATTGCATTTTCTCCAATCGGGTATTCTGTAACAAAAAAATGGCAGTCAGAATCGGTTGGAAAAGAATATCTGGAATATATAAAGAGGGGTGAATAAAATGAAAGTTTTGATTACGGGAACATCTCAAGGCATAGGAAAGGCTATTGCAGAGATATTTCTTAAAGAAGGACACTCGGTAATTGGAATTGACCGCAAAGAAAAGAGTATAGAGAATAAGTTTTATTCACACATTAAATGTGATGTGAGGGATAAAGAAAATCTGCCGGACCTTTACGATATCGAAATACTTATCAACAATGCAGGGACTCAAAACGATGATGATATTGCCATAAACCTTAAGGCGCTTATAGATATCACAGAAAAGTACGGAATACAACCGAAAATCAAATCGATTTTAAATATTGGTTCTGCCAGTGCACACACAGGTGCAGAATTTCCGCAATATTGCGCAAGTAAGGGTGGAGTTCTTGCGTACACCAAAAATGTAGCAATGCGCATTGCAGGATTTGGTGCAACATGCAACAGTCTTGACCCGGGCGGAGTGTTGACGCCGCTCAACGAACCCGTTATGAACGACTCGAAATTATGGGCGGAAATTATGAATGAAACACCGCTTAAAAGATGGGCAACACCTGAGGAAATTGCGGAGTGGGCATACTTTTTGACTGTAACAAATAAGTTTTGCACCGGCCAGAGTATAGTGGTAGATGGCGGAGAGTCGATAAATTTTAATTTTGTCTGGAAAGACGAATAAGGAGTATATAAATGCTTAACATTCTTAAAGAACTTACAGCTATATCAGGTGTAAGTGCCAATGAAAAAGAAATAGCCGATGTTCTGCTTGATAAGTTAAACGCAGTTTGTGATACTGTACTCGTTGACAAGCATGGTAATGTCATTGGGCAGATAGAGGGCAAAAATGCTTCTAAAACATTACTTTTTGAAGCTCATATAGATAGAATAGGACTTATGATAAGCAATGTCGATGATGATGGCTTTTTAGAGTTTGTAAACATTGGCGGCTTCGATGAAAGAGTTTTAATTGCGTCCGAAGTTATAATAAATGGTAAAATAAACGGTATTATTTTTGAAAAAGAAATCGATAAAAAACCTGAAATATCTAACCTTAGAATTGACACAGGTTTAACCAAAGAAAAGGTGGATGAATGCATAAAAATCGGTGACTTCGCTATTGTGAAATCAGAATTTTCTGAGCTTTGTGCAAATCAGGCATCAGCGTCAGCTATGGATAACAGAGCGGGCATTGCGGCGGTTTTATATGCCTTATCAAAAATCGACCGAAACAAACTTAATTATAATCTTTCAATACTTTTTTCGGTTCAGGAAGAGCTTGGACTTCATGGTGCATATACCGGCACAAAGGATTTAGCACCTGATGCTGCAATAATTGTAGATGTTACTCACGGGACAACCCAGGACACAAAGGATAAAACCGGGGTTTTTGATTTAGGCTCGGGTGCAATAATCTGCCGAGGACCTAATTTTGACTACGATTATACAAAGCAGCTTATAAATACTGCAAAAGAAAATAATATAAAATATGATATAGAAGTAGCATCCGCTTCAAGCGGAACATCTGCATGGGCAATTCAGATTACCGATAAAGGTGTTTCATCGATGCTTGTATCTATACCGCTTAAATATATGCATACTAATGTAGAAACCCTTGATATAACCGATGTTTATTCGGTTTCTGAATTACTTGTAAAGGCGGCGGAGGGAGGTATTTGCATTGATTAAAAGGCTCTCTGAGGCATTTGGCGTTTCAGGTTACGAAAAACCAGTAGCTGAGATAATTAAAACCGAGCTTTTGGACTCTGTAACAAACATCAAAACAGATTCTATAGGTAATCTTATTGTGACTAAAATTAATGGCGGAGAATGCCCTACCATTGTTATAGCGACACATATGGATGAATGCGGATTTATAATAACGGATATTACTGATAACGGATATTTGAAATTCGATACAATAGGTAAAATTCCTGCTCAAAACCTCATTTCAAAAAAAGTAGTAATAAATGGAACTACCGGAATAATCGCACTTAAAGCGATTCATCTTACCCCTAAAGAAGAAAGAGAAAAACCGATAAAGGTTGAAAATCTTTTCATAGATATTGGAGCAACCTCAAAAAAAGAAGCAGAACAAATCGTTACTATTGGAGATTATTCTGTATTTATAAGCGAGTTTTCAGAATTTGGCGAAAATTCAATCAAGGGAAAAGCGCTGGATAACAGAATAGGTTGTAAACTTTTGATTGATGTGTTTAAAAATCCGCAGTTTGAAAAAATAAATATCGTAGGTATATTTACAGCTCAAAAGGAAATTTCTGCACGAGGAGCATTGATTGCTGCCAGAAATATAGACGATGCAAAGAAAATAATTCTTATTGGCGGAAGAGAAGGTAAATGCGGAGAAGGCGTAATAATTGGAATTAACAAAGATACCATATGCAATGAAATTATAAATATTGCCGATAAAAATAACTTAAAATATCAAACTGAAAATTCCGTTAAAGATGCATTTTTTGATGCGTTTAAATCTCAAAAAGCAGATATACCCTGCGTATCGGTTGATGTACCATGTAAATATGTGAAAACACCTGTGACAGTTGCGGACAAATCTGACATAGCAACTGTTTATAACTTGATTTGTTCGATATTAGAGGAGGAAAACAATGCTTAAGGATAAAAAAGTTATGATTGCGCTGATGAAACAAAACGCTTCATTGGTTGTGACGAAAATTGATGGCAAAAAAGCAGAATTCGAATTACTTGGTGGAATAAATAGAGAGGGCATTGTTGATTCGGAGGTGTTTTGCAACAACAAAACGGCGGGGATTATAAGAAAAAATGATAAAGACGCTTTCGCCATAGAATTGTGGGAGGAAAATTCGACAAAGCCTGGTGATATTTTAAACTTAAAAGAAGAAGTGAATTGTAAAGCTAATTTGCTTTACGGATTTAATTTGTCTAAACAAATTTCTCGAAAACTCGAAGAAAGTTTAAATAAAATTAAAGACAATAATGTAAAGGATATATACTTTACTGCATCCGATTCAGAAAACGAGCTTAAATCAAAAATATTATCTGTAACACCCGATGTAATTATCTTTGTATATCCGGCTAAAACTAAGGAAAACTTTGAAATTTCCAAGGGATGCGGCATTGTATATAAGGATGGCTGTGCAGTTACAAACCCGGATTTGAGAGATTCTACTCTTAAAACCGCAAATGCCAACAATATTGCAGTTCAACCATACATCGGAAAAGAAACACCTATTGTTGAGGCGTTTGGTATTATAGGAAACGGCGCAGATGTTATACCAATTTGTATACCTGTTTCGTATTTTGGTACACGAACCGAAATTGCAGACACGAACGATATTCAAGCTGCGACAGAACTGATTTTTAAGATATTGGGAGAATAATACAATGCAGAAAAATAAAGAATTTATGATAAAAGAATTTGGCATAAAGCCTTATACAATCGAACTTATGAAAAGTGCAGAGCAAAAGCTTAAAACTGCTTTTGAAGATATTGACAGAATTGCAGAATATAATCAGCTTAAGGTTTTGAATGCTTTTCAGAAAAATCGCATATCTTATGCGCATTTTGGCGAAACATCAGGCTATGGATATGATGATATGGGCAGAGATACATTAGACAAGGTATATGCTGATGTTTTTGGCGCAGAGGACGCGATTGTAAGACATAATATAGTAAGCGGTACTCAAGCTATTGCAAGCTGCTTATACGGAATTTTAAGACCGGGAGATACTATGGCATCAGTTGTGGGCGCACCATACGATACATTAGAAGAGGTTATCGGTATAAGGGGAGAAGAAGATTGCGGCTCTTTAAAGGATTTAGGTGTTAACTATAAGCAGATTGATTTACTCGAAAACGGCGATATAGATTACGAAAAAATTCAGACTATGCTTAAGGATACTAAAATTAAGCTTGTTTTGATTCAGCGCTCCCGTGGATATGCTTGGCGTGATTCGCTTACAGTTGAAAAAATAGGCAGTATTATAGAATGCGTAAAGGAAATATCACCCGAAACTGTATGTATGGTTGATAATTGCTATGGTGAATTCGTCGAGGAAAAGGAGCCGACAGAAGTTGGAGCAGACATTATCGTAGGTTCACTTATAAAAAATGCAGGAGGAAGTCTTGCGCTCAGCGGAGGATACATAGCGGGAAAATCTAATTTAGTAGAAAAAATATCATACAGACTAACTGCTCCCGGTCTTGGAAGACATACGGGTGCAAGTCTTGGATTTAACCGAAATATGTATCAGGGATTTTTTATGGCTCCGCATATCGTTTCGCAAAGTATAAAAACAGCTATGCTTTGTGCTGAAATGTTCAAAAATCTTGGATTTGAGGTTTGTCCTGAACCTGATAGCAAGCGAAGCGACATAATTCAGGCAATTAAGCTTAAAAACCCTGAAAATGTTATAAAATTTTGTCAGGCTATACAGAAAGGCTCGGCAATTGATAGCTATGTAACGCCTGAACCATGGGATATGCCCGGATATGAAAATCCCGTAATTATGGCGGCGGGGGCATTTGTTCAGGGTTCATCAATAGAACTCTCTGCCGATGCACCGATTTGCGAACCTTACATTGCTTATCTTCAAGGCGGCGTAATATACGATTCAGCAAAAATCGGTGTTTTAAAAGCGGTTGATGCAATTTCAAATGATAAGGAGTAGTATTTATGAAAAAATGTGTGCTTGATGAAGAAAAAATCTGCGACGATTGCGGTGAATGTGATTATTGTGATTTAAATCCGTTTAAAAAGTGCGATAACTGCGGAAAATGCATCGATTCATCCGATGAATACCGCGAACTTAAGATTGATGAGGTGCGTATAAATACACCTAAAAAAGCATAATTTAAGCAAATCGCATATAAACATTTTAATTGAAAATTCAAACTTATGCAAAATGTCCAAAAAGAAATCTTTTTTTTAGAGGAAACATAAAAAAACTATTGACTTATTGGCGTTTTTCGGGTATTATATAAAAAGGATATTTTCACTTTATTGTTAACGATGAAAAAGGAGCGGTATAGATTATGTATATGAAGGAAGTAGTTGTTCAGAATCAAGTGGGGCTTCACGCCAGACCCGCGACTTTTTTCATACAAAAAGCCAATGAATATAAGTCAAGCATTTGGATTGAAAAAGACAGCAGACGAGTTAATGCCAAAAGTCTTCTTGGTGTGTTATCTTTAGGAATTACTAAAGGTCTTACAATTACCATAGTTGCAGAGGGCGCTGATGAAGAAGAGGCTGTTTCTGATTTGACGGAGCTCATCGCTTCTTCGTTTGCGTAAATTTATATTTTAAAGTCTTTGAACACGCCGTTTCTGTTTTTGTGAAGCGGCGTGATTTTTTTAGAGGTAGATATAATGGTTAATTTGAAGAATAAACTTAAAAATCTTCCTATGAGCCCCGGCGTTTACATTATGAAAAACGCCGAGGGAGGCGTCATATATGTAGGGAAAAGCAAACTTTTAAAAAACAGGGTAAGTCAGTATTTTATGAATTCCAAGAACCATACCCCAAAGACGGTTGCTATGGTTGAAAATATTGCTGATTTTGACTATATAATGACCGACACAGAGATAGAAGCGCTTGTTCTTGAATGTAATCTCATAAAAAAATATCGCCCCAAATATAATATTTTACTTAAGGATGATAAGCAATATCCTTATATAAAATTAACTCTTGACGAAGAATATCCCCGTATTTATATGACCAGAAAGGTTCGCAAGGACGGAGCGAAATATTTTGGACCGTATATGAGTGCAATTATGGTAAAAAATGCACTCGATACAATAAAAAAAATCTTCAAGGTAAGAAGTTGTACTAAAAATATTTCTAACGAAGGTGCTCATAGCAGACCGTGTCTTTATTATCATATAGGACAATGCTCTTCTCCATGTTCTGGCGCAATAAGCAAGGAGGAATACAGAGAAACATTTCATCGTATTTCTGATGTTTTGGAAGGAAAATACGATACTATAATCAAAGAGCTTACGGATAAAATGCTTGTCGCCTCGGAAAACCTTGAGTTTGAAAAGGCTGCAAGATACAGAGATAGAATAGAAAGCATAAAAATGCTTGGAGAAAAACAAAAAATGATTTCTGCCTCGGATGACAACCGCGATATTATCGGGGTATATACGGCGGATAATGAGAGTTGTGTGCGTATTTTTTATATGCGTGATGGCAAAATTCAAGGTTCTGAACAATTCATTGTTTCAGGCGCCGAAACTGATGCAGAACTTGTGTCCGAATTTTTAAAGCAATACTATTTTACAGCAACCAATATACCGAAAGAAATTTTAATTCCTCACAGCGTAGATGATGTCTTACAAATAGAAGAATGGCTTTCTCAAAAGGTTGAGCGTAAAATTAAAATTTTATGCCCTAAGCGCGGAGAAAAGGCAAAGCTTGTTAAAATGGTAAACAAGAATGCAGAAGACTCCTTACGACAGTATTTCTTCAAAAGAAACCGTGATGAACTTGAGCAAAATAAAGTTCTTATCGAGATTATGGAACTTTTATCTCTTGAAAATACTCCGCACAGAATAGAACTTTACGATATTTCAAATATATCAGGCGCGCAAAGTGTGGGCGCTTGTATAGTCTACAACAACGCAAAAGCATCAAAAAAAGATTATCGGAAATTCAATATCAAAACTGTTGACGGTGCTGATGATTACGAGAGTATGAGGGAAACCCTCGCACGCAGAATAAATAAAGCATACGAGGAAGAAGAACAGATTAAAGCAGGTGTGCTTTTGCCTGAAAAGGCAAAGTTTTTGCCGCTTCCTGATTTGATTTTATTGGATGGAGGCAGAGGTCATGTTTCTGCTGTAAAAATGCTTATGGAAACATTAGGCGAAGAAATTCCTGTATATGGTCTGGTAAAAGATAATAATCACAAAACAAGAGGAATAACCGACGAACAAGCTGAATTTTCAATCGAAAAAGACGACTTGTTATTCAGATTTTTAACAGAAATGCAGGAAGAGGTTCACAGATTTGCTATATCGGCATTCCGAAAGCGTCACGAAAACGCAAGCATAAATTCCGAGCTTGAAAAAATCAGCGGTATAGGAGAAGAGAAAAGAAAAAAGCTTTTATCTGCATTTTTAAGTATGGAAAATATAAAAAATGCAGATGTTGATGCGCTTTCAAAAGTAATTGACAAACGCAGTGCCGAAAATGTATTTAACTATTTTCACGGAGATGAGAAAAATGATTGATTTTAAGATAAACGAAAAGGATTTAATTGATACAAGGCGTTATCTTCATCAAAACCCCGAGCTTTCTTTTGATGAGTATGAAACGCAAAATTATATCACAAAAAAACTGGACGAGTATGGAATTGAATATACATCAGGAATTGCCGGAACCGGCGTTTTAGCTACAATTTGTGGCGAAAAAGAGGGTGATAATAAAACTCTGCTCATTCGTGCGGATATTGACGCGTTGCCCATTGAGGAGATTTCCGATAAGCCGTATACATCCTTAAATAAAGGCGTTATGCACGCTTGCGGTCATGACGGACATACTGCGATTTTGCTTTCTGCGGCAAATATTCTAAATGATTTAAAAGGGAATTTTTCAGGTTGTGTTAAATTCTTATTTCAACCGGGAGAAGAAACTACCGGTGGAGCAAAACCTATGATAGAAGCAGGGGTTCTTAAAAATCCTGATGTTGACATCTGTCTTGCTCTTCATATGGATCCTGAAATAAACTCTGGTATGGTCAGGATAAAACCGGGCCCGTTTTACGCATCACCCGATGATTTTAAAATTAAAATCATCGGAAAAAGCGGACATGCTGCAGAACCTCATAATCACATAAATCCAATATTGGTTTGTGCAGAAATTATAACCAGGATAAATAATGAGTTGAATAGCGAAAATTATGTAGTTACAACATCGACCATAAATTCGGGTACAGCAACAAATGTTGTTCCTGAAATTGCCGAAATTTCAGGAACGGCACGCTCATTGACAAATGAAATCCGTGAATTTTTAAATCAAAAGCTTAATGAAATAACAAAAGAGGTATCCCGAAAATATAATGCTGAATATGAATATGAGTTTATTGAATTGTATCCACCGCTTATAAATGATAGTGAGGTTGCTGAGTTATTTCATAAAACAGCAATTAAATATATTGGCAGGGAAAATTGCATATACGGCGGAAATCCAACAATGACAGGAGAGGATTTTGCATATTTTTCGCAAGCCAAACCATCACTTTTATTTAAATTGGGTTGCAAAAACGAGAAAGAAGAAACAATAGTTCCGCTTCACAACGCATCGTTTGACATTGATGAATCTTGCTTAAAAACCGGAGTCGCCTTGTTTTGCGGATTTGCCCTTGATTTTTTGCAATAGGATTTTTTCTGAATAATAAAGACATTTATCCTGTCTTATGTTTTTTAAATCAATAGGCTTTGCAGAATGCAGATTGCAGCTTCCTTCTGTATTATAAATACATTTTATTTCAGAACAAGGCACTGTTAAAATCATAGTAAATCCTTTCTTGGTTAGAGTAGTGAATATAGTTTGAGTAAAAAAACAAATATAATACAACCAAAATCGGCTCAGAATTTTATCTGAGCCGATTGTATATAAAGAGAAATGACGGCGCCGTATTCTCGTCTTTATAGTTTATGAGTTTTGATTATTTTTGTGAAAGGAGATTTTAGATTGAATTTTATCGTTGACTCCTCAATGCCGGATGAATACATAAAAAAGCTTAAGTCGTTCGGCAATATTTTCAAATCAAGTAAAATCGATATCTGTGATAAATCCGTATCAACACATCCTGATATGCAAATACACTTTTTGGAAAATAATTATGCAATTTGCGCTCCAAGTGTATATGAATATTATAAAAATACTCTTCCTGATTACATTTTGCTTGAAAAAGGAAATTCAGAAATAGGTTACACTTATCCCGAAAACTGTGCATATAATATAGCTAAAGTGCAAAACTATATCTTGTGTAATACCAAGTATGCAGATGAAAAAATCCTTGATTTTTACACGAAAAATCATTATAAAATAATTCATATAAATCAAGGTTATTCAAAATGCAATGTATGTCCCGTATCGGATAAGATTTTTTTAACAGAGGATATAGGAATATATAACAAATGCAAAGATGAACTCTTACCAATTCTTTTAGACAGAGGATTTGTGGAGCTTGAAGGCTTTGATTATGGTTTTATAGGCGGTGCCAGCGGGATTTTTGGTAACACACTGATATTTTCAGGTAAAATCAACCTGCACCCCAATGCCGAAACGATACTAAATCTAATAAAAAATTGTGGTCTTAAATACATCGAATTATCTGATAATACACTAAGGGATTTTGGTACAATTATATCGTTTTCTTGATTAAACCCGGAGGTGAGTCAACTGGAGGACTTTATTTCAATAAAGTCAAATGAAAATATTGAAAATATCGCTGCGATTTCCGAAGCGTACCTTATAGAAAATTATAATATAAAAAATTCTGTGCACTGCGAAATCAAGGGAAAAACCTACAGTGTTGTCATTAAAAAAGAAACATTTGAATTGATTTCAAAATGTATTGCGCAAAATTTGCTTATAAAATATGCACTTTTATTTATTAAAAATCTTTTTGAAGAGGACTACGGTGACCTTTCCAATGAAGAAAATTACGATATTTTGGCATTCTTACAAGGAAAAACTAAATCTTTAGAGTTTTTGTATTTTGTAGATTTATTTGATGAGAAATTACATTTTTTCACAAATAAATACAACAGAATTAACATTGAAGGATTTTTCACATTCGGTATAAACGATATAAAGCAAAATCTTTGCGAACTGCTTGAAAAATACGCAAATGAATTTTTAATAGAAGAAGAGCTTGCAGAATTTTCGTATATGCTGAAATCATATATCGATACAGAGCCTTCAGGAATAGATGAAATCAATATAATAATTGATAAGTCGGGTGGATATAAATATTTCGATAAATATAAAAATGATATAACCCAAATATGCCTTGCGGAATTTTATGCAGAATTTTACGAGAGTGATGCATCAGAAGATGAAATCCTGATAAGTGTATTGATTTTAAATTTGCCACAAAAAATAACGATACACAAGTTATGCGAGGGGAAAAACACAAATCTATTGATGATGCTTAAAAACATTTTCGGCAACAGACTTAGATTTTGTCTTGAAGAATGTGCTTTTTGCAAATCGTAACACAAATTTAACCTTAAAAGACTTGACGGAGCATAGAGAAGAGTGTATAATATTTTGTATAGATAATTGCACAAAATAAAAATTTTGTGCAATGTGATAGAGGGGCAAATTACTAAAGCGAGGTGAGGTAATTGCGGAATCTTGTTGGTATTCCTGAACCTTTGTCTTCATTTTTAATATATACAGAAAGTATTCAAGGTAAATCCGAAAAAACATCAAATGAATATTTTTATGACCTCAGGACCTTTTACAGATTTTTAAAAGTTCATTTTAATATGACTGACGAAATTGAATTTAGTAAAATCGATATTTCTGATGTTACGCTCGATATAATCTCTAAGGTTGATTTAAGTCTTATCTATGAGTATATAAATTATCTCAATAGGGCTCGCGGGAATTCTGCAGCATCCAGGGCACGCAAGGTTGCATCGCTTAGGTCGTATTATAAATATGTTTGCAACAAAGCAAAGCTTTTGGAAATAAATCCAACCGCTGAACTTGAATCTGTAAAAATCAATAAACACTTACCAAAGCATTTTACATTCGATGATAGCGTGTCGTTATTATCTTCTGTCGACAGCAGAAATTCCGAGCGTGACTTTTGTATCCTTACCTTATTTCTAAATTGCGGAATGCGTCTTGCAGAACTTGTTGGCATAAACACCACAGACATTCAAGGAGATAAATTGACAGTTATTGGTAAAGGTGGCAAGGAACGCACCATATACTTAAATGATGCGTGCTTAAAGGCTATTGAAGAATATTTACCTATCAGGAGCAAAGTTCAACCTACTGCAAGGGATAGATTTGCGCTATTTTTATCAGAGCGCGGCAAACGCTTAAGCAGGCGTACTATTCAATATACAGTTGAAAAATATGTTAAAAAAATCGGGCTTGACCCGCATAAATACACTACACATAAATTAAGACATACTGCAGCTACACTTATGCATCAATCGGGTGTTGACATCAGGGTTTTACAAGAAATTCTTGGACATAAACAACTTTCTACAACCGAAATTTACACCCATGTAAGCAATGACAGTATGCGCGAAGCTGTCAAAAGCAACCCCTTATCTTCTATTGGAGCCAATCTAAATAAAAAATAGGTTTACATAATTATATTATGTAAACCTATTTTGGTGTGTTAAAGTTATTATCGATAATTATCAGGTCATCGCCAATCTTTTTGATTTGTTCCCAGGGGATTATGCGTTCAGGCTCTCTGCCGAGCATACCAAACATTTTATATTCACCCGGAACGCTTATTGATATAACTTTGCCCGTGTCAAAATCAATTTCGATATCCGATATAGCGCCTAATCTTTCACCGTCAGCTAAATGAATTACCTCTTTTGCGTGAAGCTCGCTGAATTTATATTTCATAAAAACACCCCATAAAATCTTATGAGGTGTTTTTAGATATTATTCAAGATTATTTATGTACTCAATGTAATCGTTTTTGTTGACTATTTTTAGTCTTGGGTACTCATAACATAAAATATCCAGAACATTTGATGTATCATCATAAAGATTTAAAACAAACACCTCTTCCTCTGTTCGATCTATCAGCAGATTTCTGATATAACATTCGGCGTCTTCTGCATCCTTAAGAACTAAAACACTATGAAATTTATTGGATTTAAGGCTTTTTTTACCAACTTTAAGTGAAATGTTATAAAGAAGCTGAAAAGTGCCGTAGACCGATAAAAAACATATGACCAGCGTTGTAAAAATTTCCATAAAAATCACCCCTTTGATACATATTATGCAAAGGGGTGATTTGTGTTAAATTTTAAAATAATCAAATAATGCACCGAAGTGTATGCCGGCTATATTTTTATTGGAATATTTTTCACAAAGTTCTCGGTTGCCATTTCTTAGAGTATGAGTCGAAACGCCGTATGTATGCGAAAAATATGTTTCAATACAAGCTGACAGATGGTCGCAACCTCTTATCAGCTCGCCGTCAACAGGGAAATATTCAGCACTATTATATTCAGAAAGCTCTTCAAAGCTAACAACTAACGGCTTTCCGTCAATCATTATTTTGTTGTTGAATTCATCATTTGTAAAATATGTAATTTCACTTTGCCATTTTTCAGGTATCAATGGATACAAAATATGTTCCATCTGGCTTTGTTCTATGCTTTTAATCAATTCATCAAGCCCTGCAACAGAATTTTTAACAGGAGATACAATATCACGAGTTAAAACCTCCGGTATATCGTGAAAAAGTCCGCCGATAAAATCATTTGCAATTCTTGCATCGCAAGCATCTGTTTCGCATGCACAAAGATACGCCAAAATTGCAACAACAAGCATATGTCCGCACACAGATGTTTCAGGGATTCTCGGTGAACGCGACCAACGCTGCTGAAAACGAAGCTCACCTAAAAGGTTGGTAAATCCCTTATAGTTATTATTCTGAATAAAAGTATCAAAACACTCAAAACCTTTAAGCGAATCTAATTTTTTATCAATTTCTGTGCGGGTTTCTGCAATTCCGTAATAGTTACGGCACATATCGTATATAATATCAAATTCCCATTTTGTAGCAAGGTAATGTGATGCCTCTAAAATCTTTTTTTCGTGAGCGGCATAACTGTTGTCAAGGAAATATTTCTCCATTTTTTCATAGAAATTACGGGGGATAGTCACCACCATAGGTTTTATAACCTGAAGAGCCCATTTATTCAGTTCTTCCCCTTTTTCTTCCATAAGTCTGTGAAAAACAGGAGGTTTTATATCTGTAAGCACCAATCGGTGCAAAAATTCAAAAATTCCACCCTCTATCAGCTTTAAAAAATCAACATTGCCGTCAATTTTAGCGAGTGTGTAGGCATATATCATCTTGTGTGACTGTTTGTCAAGTTCGGTAAATCCACGCGATGGTCTTATGTGGTCATTCCATCTTTCGATAGAGGCTGCTTCAAAAACAGATTCAATCAACGCTTTTCTAATCATAGTTTTACTCCTGTATAATTCCATCTAAAAGTAATACGGCATTATTTTGTGCCATTACTTTTTGTTCATCTTTAAGCTCTCTTTCGTATAGTTTTCTTACGCAAAAATACATATTTGAATTTTGAAAAATTTCGGACAACACTTTATTTTCTTTGGTGTTTATCACTCTTTCAAAGTCAATTTCATAAGAAAGGGCGGTATTATAAAATTCTTCCGAGAACAAATAACAAGTATATGTGCCCGCAGAAAGCTCTGCCATAAATTTAGTAGCAACACCCATTTGATATTCCGGATCTTTAGAAAGTGATATTGTGCTTAAAATATTCGTTTCAAGCCTTCCGTCATTATCAATATCCTGAATATATTGCGAAAAATACTCGTCTATTTTGGCTTTTTGCTCTTCTGTTATTGAGAATTCGCCATAATGTGAAATATCCACATCGTATTTTTCTTTTGTAAGAGATTGATAAATTGTACCACCTATTGCAAGAATCAAAACAAGCGGTACAATAACATACCATTTATAATATTCAAAAAAATGCTTGATTTTTTCACCCAAAGGAAGTTCTTTTGCCATTTGCCGCGCATCTCTTGTTTGCTTATCCATATTAACACCTTCGATTTATTTGTTTTTTTTAATATACCACAAATCAGTAAATCTTGCAAGCATTTGCGAAAAAATTAAACTTAAAAGGCAAGAAAAACATTGTTTTTCTTGCCTTAGTTATTTATACTTTAAGTTTTTTAGCAGTTATAAGTTGCAATACAGGAACAAATGCAAAAATCAAAAATCCTATTGTATCTGTTATGATGCCCGGATATATGAGCATCAATCCTCCAATAGCGCTTAAAATACGCTGATACCACGGCATATTTCTAATCAGATACCCCTCAAGTGCAGCGGAAACTGCAAATATACCAATAATTGAAGTTATACATATAAGGATAACTTCAATGGCAGTTGTATCAATAAACAACATTGCCGGATTAAGAGCAAACACATAAGGTACAATGAACGCGCCGATTGCAAGTTTTGTTGCGGTAATCGCTGTTTTCATAGGGTTTGCTTGCGCAATTGCTGCACCTGCATAAGCTGCAAGAGCAACCGGTGGCGTAAGGTCTGCAACAATTCCGAAATAGAAAACAAAGAAATGAGCCGCAAACGGCGGAACACCCATTCTTACAAGAATTGGTGCACAAGTAGCCGCCATAATGCAATAGTTTGCAGTAGTAGGAACGCCCATACCAAGAACTATACAACAAAGCATTGTTAAAAACAGTGCAACGATTACCTGACTACCCGCAAGAGAAACTATACCATTAATCATCATATTTGCAAGACCTGTCATAGTGATAGTTCCCGCGATTATACCTGCAACACCACATGCTGATGCAACGGTAATCATACCCTGGCCACCTGCGGCTAAGGCTTCCCATATACGCTTGGGTGTAATTCTGTTTTCTTTATTAAAAAGACTTACCACAATAGCTACGATGATTGCGATAGCTGCAGCATACTGAATTGAACGCTGGCTTGTTCCAACAAGATAAATCAGAACAATAAGCGGCAAGAGCAGATAAATCTGTTTAATCAATGGTTTAAATTTAGGTAGTTCTTCCTTAGTAAGACCGCGAAGTCCCTCTTTTTTTGCTTCGAGGTGAACTGCGATAAATATACCAAGGAAATAGAGCACTGCGGGCAAAATAGCACGCACAACAATGTTGCTGTACGGAACGCCGACATAATCTGCCATCAGGAATGCTGCCGCACCCATAATAGGTGGCATTATTTGTCCGCCCGTCGAGGCAGATGCTTCTGCCGCTGCCGCAAATTCAGGCTTATAGCCTGTCTTTTTCATCAGCGGAATTGTTACCGAGCCTGAACCTACAGTATTGGCAACAGATGAGCCTGAAACCATACCTTCCATAGCGCTTGCAACCACTGCAACTTTTGCAGGACCGCCCGAAAAACCACCTACAACTGCGTTTGAAATCTTAATAAAGAAATCTGCAATTCCAGTTCTTTCAAGAAAAGCACCAAAGATAATAAACACAACTATAAATTTAGAACAAACATTGATAGGTGTTGATAAAATACCCTCTTTGCCGTAGAACAGATAATGCACTATGTAGTTAAGCTTGCCCCAGAATGTCGGATTTGATAATCCCCATATAAGTGCATATACTATAAAGCATCCGGCAACAATGATAATCGGTAATCCTACGCTTCGGCGACAAACCTCAACGATTGCAAGAATTCCTATTACACCGATTAGTATCTGATACCATTCAAAAATACTGCCTTGCTGAATAATAGAAACCGCATTTATAGAATAATATAAAAATGCACCCGTTCCAAGTATCATTGCTACAATATCATACCAAGGCATATGGTTGGTTTTCTGAACACCCTTTTTTGCAGGGAAAACAAGAAATCCGATCAATACTATAAATGCCACAAAAGTTGTTAAGCGAAGCTCTTCGAGCCAACTCGCAAAAAGTGTTACATAAATGCAGAAAAGTGAGAATACAGCAAGGACAGAATTGACGACAATTTTAGCTTTACCTTCCCAAATACGAGTATTTGATTCACGGTCAAATTTTTTCATTACGCTTTCAAGATCCATTGCTTCCTGCACATTCTTTTTCTTTGAGAAAATCAACTAATAACCTCCTTACAGGAACAACGAAATAGCTACGGCGAAAGTTCGTCGTAGCTATTTTGCCACTTATGAACTTAAATTTTAGTCAACTGAAACCTCAACGCCTTTTTCAGCAAAGTATTTAGCAGCACCCTTGTGGAAAGGAACTGTCATACCTGATGTTGCATTTTCGATGCTGAGTTCAGCACCCTTTGCATTTTCTGCGGTGATAGCTTCAATGTTGTCGTAGATTGCAGCTGTGAGTTTATAAACATCCTCCTCTGCTGCATCTGCGCTTACAATCAATGTTGCCTTTACAGTTACAGTCTTAACAGCATCTGTCTGACCTGCGTATGTACCTGCAGGAACTTCGTAAACTGTGTAGAACGGACAAGCTGCAAAAAGCTTATCTGCAACTTCGCCATCGATTGGAACAAGATATGCATTGTTTGTTGTGCAAAGCTCTGTGATTGCAGGAGTTGGAGCACCAGCTACGATAAATGCTGCATCAATCTTTCCATCCTTAAGAGCGTCTGCGCTGTCTGCAAATGACTGATACTGAGCTTTAATGTCGGTTTCTGTAAGACCTGCTGCTGTGAGCACGTCAATAGCGTTAAAGTAAACGCCGGAACCCGGAGCACCGATTGAAACAGATTTACCCTTAAGGTCTGCTACTGACTTAATTGATGCATCCATAGTTATAAGCTGAACTGCTTCTGCATAAAGACCTGCAACTGTACGGAAAGAATCAACCTTACCCTCTTTTTCAAATGAACGAGTACCATCCCATGCATAAGACATAACATCAGACTGAACTGTGCCTAACTGATAGTTGCCGGCAGCGATTCCCTGAATATTTGCTTTTGAACCATCTGTTGATACAACTGTTACATTTACACCGGCATTATTCTTAATATACTGACCAAGAACGCCGCCGTAACCATAGTATGTACCTGCTGTTCCACCTGTACCCATTGTCATAGTTGTGCCTGCAGCACCGCAAGCCGCTAAAGCCACAACCATCGCCAAACTTAAAAAGATTGCTAAAAACTTTTTCATAAAATTTTCCTCCAATTTTATATTGTTAATCTTATTATACAATAAATTTAAAATTAAAGCAAGGTATTCTGTAAAAATTTTTTAAAATCATAATAGTATATAAATAAATTCAATTGAATAATACAAAAGAAAAAAATCCTGTCTTTTGACAGGATTTTTTGTTTTGGTGACTCCTAGGGGATTCGAACCCCTGTAGCCGCCGTGAGAGGGCGGAGTCTTAACCACTTGACCAAGGAGCC
>JAZREZ010000030.1:0-4492 GCA_045661045.1 Clostridia bacterium | reverse complement strand
TCTTTATCATATGCTGAATGCTGCAAAAGCCGCCGGAACATCAACGGTTGTCAGGGTGCCACAGCACGATTTTACAATTACAAAAAAGGTTATGGAAATGGGCCCTGACGGAATTATCTTTCCTATGATAAAAAATGCAGAGGAAGCAAAAGAAATGATTTCGTACACTCTGTATCCGCCCGACGGAGTCCGCGGTTTTGGTCCGAACAGAGCGGTTCGTTATGGCATTGATGATAGCTTCGATTTTTTTGTGAATGGAAATTCAAGCACATGCAGATTTATACAGATAGAGCAAAAAACAATGGTTGATGAGATTGAGACTATAATAAATGAAAATCCGTTTATTGACGGATATATCTTTGGATTATGCGATTTGGCAGGGTCGATCAATTCCAACAACGATGTTTTTTCAGATGCAACAATGTCACTTGTTAAGGATACGATCAAAATATTGACTAAATATAACAAAACATGCGGAATATCGCTTACTGCCTGCGGTGATGAAACAATAAAAAAATATCATGATATGGGCATAAACATGATATCCTGCGGTGCAGATTTTGACTATATAATAAAATGCGCAAAAGCGGAGCTTGAAAGATTTAAGGAATTACATCTATGCAATCATTTATCGGAGGTTACATATGACAACATTAAGAGAGAAAATAGAAAGTAGGGTTAAGCTCAATGGTACATATATAAATTTAAACGACCCGTGTATAAGTAAAATAGTATCAAAGATTGGATTTGATTATATATGGATCGATATGGAGCATAGCTATCTTTCTTATGATAATTTATTATGTCATATTCAAACAATTCAAGGATATGGAATTCCTGTAATAGTAAGAGCTCCGCAAAATGATTTAACTGCAACAAAAAAGATATTGGATATGGGTGTTGATGGAATTATATTCCCAATGGTTCGCAGCAAAAAAGAGGCAGATGAATTGATTTCATATACATTGTATCCGCCGGAGGGCAATCGTGGATTTGGCCCTCTTAATGCGGTGTCATACGGAATCGAAGATGCCAATGAATATGTTTGTAATAATAAGAGAATATGCAGATTTATACAGATAGAACATAAAGAGTTGGTAGATGAACTTGAAGAAGTAATTCAAAATCCGTATATAGACGGATATATTTTCGGGGCGAATGATTTATCAGGTTCAGTAGGAGAACTTTTGAATATCTTTGGAAAAAAGACAACCGCGCTCATCGAAAAATCTCTTGAGATATTACAAAAGAATAATAAATACACGGGAATTTTAATGGGTTCATCGTGCCCAGAGGACATAAAGAAGTGGAGTGATATGGGAATGCATATGATTTCAACGGGGTCTGATTTTTCAGTGTTGGTAGATGGGATGCAACATATCCTAAAAAATATGAAAATAGTGCATTGATAACATTTTTTAAAAATATGAAAAGTGCTTGGTCTGATGAAGTCCAAGCACTTTTATTTAGCAACCGATGAAATTAAGCAATACTGATATTTGTCCTGATATAACTTATGCTAATATTCTTCCATCTTTTTGTTTTTCCACGAACAATGGTTGCACAGCACGCACTTACCCCTACTTATCTCCTCACGATATTTTTCGCTGATCTCGTTAAAAAATATTTCATCCACAGGACTTTCCTTAACATTCCCCGCCTTAAAATCATAAAAGTCCGTGCAGTATGTTACCGCTCCGTTCCAAGTAATATGTATATGTCTGAACGGTGATGAGCAGAAGGAGTCGGTGCTATTTGTATGAATTTTGTGTTCAATACAATAATCGTGCTTCTTTTCACTTTTCAACACTTTTTCAAGTATATCCGAATAACTAAGATTGTGATTATTCTCCCACGATGCAATATCCACTGAATCTATACCAAAGGTATTTTTCATCCAGTTTTTATAATTACGTATTTCCTCGCTGGTAAATCCAATCATATCCTGAAGATACAGACTGCTTATATTCAAAGCATCAAGTTCTTTTAAAAAATCAGGCAGAACATTTATCATCTTTTCTGAGATTACAGCCATAATAATTACTTTTTTATGGTTTAACTCTCTTAAATTTTTAACAACCTTTTTAAATACACCCATGCCTCGTATCTCATCGTGAATTTGTTCAGGTCCGTCTAATGACACATACAATCTGTCCGCATAATTTTCAAGAACAGCCTTATGCTTGTCTATAAAAAATCCATTAGTTATAACCTCGGTTATAAAGCCTTTCTGCTTCACCAAAATAAGTAAATCATCAAAAAACGGCGAAACAAGCGGTTCACCACCCCAAATGGTTACGCAGATATTCTCTCCTGTTTTCTGGCGACATTTTTCAAGCTGGCTTACGACATTTTCCCAGTCTTCAAAAGACATCTCTATGCCTTTTGCATCCGAAAAAAAACCTTTTTTTCCCCATTGTCCGCAAAAGGAGCATCTCAGATTACAATTTCTTGTAATCTGAAAATGCACCTGTTTAATTTTTCTTTCCATTATTC
Organism: Clostridia bacterium; assembly: GCA_045661045.1. Classification (GTDB taxonomy): domain Bacteria; phylum Bacillota; class Clostridia; order Monoglobales; family Monoglobaceae; genus UMGS1820. The sequence goes on along the minus strand of JAZREZ010000030.1, from coordinate 1,996 downwards.
ACCAAAATACTCTCTGCTCATAAGCAAATCATCTATTGCCTTAATCTGCGTTTCCATAAGATCGGGGGAATAAAGTCCTCTCTTTTCGGCAATTCCGTTATTCTCCATCGCCTTTGCAATGCATCTGTTTGCAAGATACATATCATCGAGACTTTCACGAACATTAAATCTGCCCGGGCTTGTGGGTGCAGGTGGCCAACGGCTGTCGGATACCCAGGCAGAAGCTAAGGCTTTCATTGCATTATCGAGGTCAATATCAAGTGATGCTACATCCTGTCCAAGTTTTTCTGCAACCGCCTTAATTCCGTTGAGTATTGAAATGCACACAGGATCCATTATTCTTGAATACTCGGTATTTGCCCAAGCCTTTGCAGTTCCGCCGTGCCATGCAACACCGTTTTCGATGTTATCAACATAGTTATTTTCAATAGTGTTGTCAAGAACTTCACTTGGCAAAGCAAACTCATAGCCTGCATCTTTTGCAGCATCAAGAATTTCTTTAAATCTTATTACACTATTGGGCTCATCTTCAAAAAATCTCGCCTGATTGAATTGCTTTACATAGAAATATGCACTCGAACCGATATACTCTGCATCCTCTGCATATGGCATAATAAAGCTACCTGTCTGCGCAATTCTTTCTTTCCAGTTTTCAAGCATCTTTTTTATCTCATCCATATTGATTGGCTCTTCTCTCATACCCTCAGTTGCACCCATCAGGTACCAAAGTAACAAATTCGCCATACAATCACTTCTAAATATCATCTTAAGTCCATTAGGAGCAACAGATGCATTTGTGATAAACTTAAGGAAATCAGGTTTATCCTTTATGTACTCCTCTATCTTAAAGAGATGATTTTTGTTCGAGTGACCAGCCACATCAAACTTAAGACCTGTTGCTTCTCTTATTTCATCAAATGACAGCATAAGAGAGTCTGCATCCATGATAAGAGCCTTAAGACCTGCTTCCTTATATACATCAGGAATATATCCTGCCCATCCGCACTCGGGGTTCCAGCCAATTTCGGGGCGTTTGCCCGTATGCTTTTCCCATACCTCCATTGAATATCTAAGCGAATGCAGACAAACCTCTTTGGGAATATTTGAAAGCATAAAATGGATATATGGAGAACATACAGGTTCAACCTTGCCTTCGCTTACAAGTTTTTTGAGTTTTGCAAGCACCTCGGGTGCCTGCTTTGCCATTTCGTCTATTGTAATACCGCTTGCCTCAAAACCGATTTTGTAATCGCCCTCATCAATCAAATCAAAAAGCTTTTCATAGCAATTTTTCATTACCCACTGTCTTTTTTCGGGCTTGAGCTGTGAATACTGTATATTTGCATGAGGTAAAAATATAACCTTTGGTTTATTCATATTAGTTGTTCCTTTCCTTTATATAGTTATATGATTTAATAAGTCCGTCTTTAATATCGTCTGTGTTCTCATACTCAAATAGAGCAAAGCCTTCAAAATCACTCATTACGTCAAGAATTGTATCCCATTCCATATTGCTGTCACCGCAAAATGATGGTTTTATGTGTCCTGACGGAACACTTGCAAAATCTTTAAAGTGTGCATATGCCACCGTATCCTTGATTTCGTTATAGAACTTCTCAGGATTTTTAATTCCTACCGCATAGAGATTTGCAGGGTCAAAGCATATTTTCGCATTATCAGGCAGAGCATCTATAATTTTCTTTAATGTTTTAATATCAGTTGTGGTACTCATAAAATGCTCAACTCCATCGTCATAGCCGTTTACTCCGCCATGCGTTTCGATTACGGGCACAACATCTTCTTTTTCAGCATACTCACAAACCTCTGTCAGCGACTTTATCATAGTATCGAAAGCTTTCTCCGACACATCTTCAATCGCAGTAAAGCCTGCAAAAATACGCAGGTATTTAATTCCGAGTGCCTTGCAGATATCAACCACTCTTTTAACCTTGGGTATATCCTCTGTTCCCGTTGTAAAATCATTGCCCGTTGCACC
>JAZREZ010000029.1:0-2204 GCA_045661045.1 Clostridia bacterium | reverse complement strand
TTGTAAACGGCGATACAAAATTTATTCCTGACAGATTTTCAAAGACATATTGTCACTGGATGGAGAATGTTCACGATTGGTGTATCTCCCGTCAGTTGTGGTGGGGACATCGTATTCCTGCTTTCTATTGTGAAGATTGCGGAGAAACCACCGTTTCAAAAGAGGATATTACAGTTTGTCCAAAGTGTGGCGGCAAGGTTAATCAGGACTCAGATGTTTTGGATACATGGTTCAGTTCAGCACTCTGGCCGTTCTCAACACTCGGCTGGCCCGAAAAGACCCCCGAACTTGATTATTTCTATCCTACATCTGTTCTCGTTACGGGTTATGACATTATCTTCTTCTGGGTATCAAGAATGATTTTCTCAGGTCTTGAAAATATGAAAGAAGTTCCGTTTAAGGATGTATACATTCACGGTCTTGTGCGTGACAGCCAGGGCAGAAAAATGAGTAAGTCACTCGGCAACGGCATTGACCCGCTTGAAATTATTGATAAATACGGCGCAGATGCTTTGAGATTTACACTTGCAACGGGTAACTCACCTGGTAACGATATGCGTTTTTATATGGAGCGTGTTGAGGCAAGCCGTAATTTTGCAAACAAGATATGGAATGCTTCTCGTTTCGTTATGATGAACCTTACCATTGACAAGTGCGAAACTCCCGATGTTTCAAAGCTTGCTCTTGAGGATAAGTGGATTTTACACGAATTCAACGAGCTTGCTAAAGAGGTTAACGAAAACCTTGACAAATACGAAATCGGTGTTGCAGTTTCTAAGCTTTATGACTTTATCTGCGATAAGTTCTGCGACTGGTACATTGAGCTTGTAAAGCCAAGATTTTCACAAGAGGGCGAAAGCAATTTAACTGCACAGAATACACTTGTTTATGTGCTTTCAAACACATTAAAGCTTTTGCATCCGTTTATGCCATTTATTACAGAAGAAATCTGGCAGGCACTTCCTCACGAGGGTGAGAGCATTATGATTTCTTCATTCCCTAACTTTAATGAGGAATTCAAAAATGTATCGGCATTTGAGGATATGCAGCTTATAATGGAATCTATCAAGGGCATCAGAAACATCAGAAACGAAATGAATGTTCCGCCGTCAAAGAAAGCTACTTTATACATTGTAACCGACAAGGCTGATGTATTTAATCAGGGTGCAGTATTCTACACCAAGCTTGCATCAGCATCCGAGGTAATTGTTCAGGCGGATAAGACAAACATCCCTGAAAATTCTGTATCGGTTGCATCACCCGGCGGTGAGTTCCTGCTTCCTCTTGACGAGCTTGTTGACAAGACAAAAGAGCTTGAGCGTCTTGAAAAAGAAAAGACCCGCCTAGAAGCTGAAATCAAGAGAGTTAACGGCAAGCTTTCAAATAAGGGCTTTACAGATAAGGCACCTGCTGCCGTTGTTGAAGAAGAGCGCAAAAAAGGCGAACAATACGAAGCAATGCTTAAAACAGTTTTAGAGAGCCTTGAAAAAATGAAATAATTTAAAAGGGACAGCTATGGCTGTCCCTTTAACACGGAGAAGATTATGAATTATAAGCAATCTATTGAATACATCCATAATACACCTAAATTTTCAAGAGTTTTAGGCAACGATTTGCTTAAAAAACTGCTTGATAATATGGGCAACCCTCAAAAAGATTTAAAATTCATTCACATTGCAGGCACCAACGGAAAAGGTTCCTGCGCTGTTATGCTGTCTGAAATTCTGATAAGTGCAGGGTTAAATGTCGGACTTTTCACTTCTCCGTACATAGAAAAATTTAATGAGCGAATTAAAATAAACGGCGCAGAAATTCCTGATAAAGAACTTGCAAAAATCACAACAAAAATTCGCAAAACAATCGAAAAATACGATACGCCCGTATCGGAATTTGCACTTGATACTGCTATTGCCTTTGAATATTTCAAAGGCTGTGACATCGTAATTTTAGAGGTAGGTCTTGGCGGACGGCTTGACGCAACCAATGTGATAGATGAAAGTCTTATATCAATCATTATGTCAATCGGTCTTGACCACACCGAGTATCTGGGAGAAACAATCGAAGAAATAACCGCAGAAAAGTGCGGAATTATCAAAGAAAACGGAACTGTTATTCTGTATCCGCCTGATGCGAATGTAGAGAAAGTGGTCAAAAGGTTCTGCAAAAAGCAGAATGCAACCTTAATAAAAGCAGACAAGCCAAAA
>JAZREZ010000028.1:0-10725 GCA_045661045.1 Clostridia bacterium | reverse complement strand
TCAAGTTTTTTCAAGTTTTTTTAAAACCACAATACCTTGTATTTGAGCCTTGTTGCAAGGCACAAATACAATTCGAGTGCTGTCAAAATCTTTGATTTTGGACACAGCACCGACGCGATAGCACTCCGCAGTTTCACTGCGGCTAAGTGCGAACCGCGAAAAGCTACAATAATTTTCAATTGTCAATTAAAAAGCTCACCGAAGTGAGCTTTTTGATTAGTCAAGAAAATAAATTCTTACCGGTCTTCTGCCGAATTGATAGCAAGTGCTTCTTGACGGGAAGAAAAGGTCAACCTTTTTACCCTTAATCGCACCGCCGCAGTCACCTGCGATTGCGTATCCGTATATGAACTGACCGTCAACTGACTCGATATACATCTTTGTTCCGTAAGGAATAACTCTTGGGTCAACTGCAACCACGCCATATACAAGCGGCATACCCGTTGATGTCTTACCTGCCCAGATGCCGTTGTCTGCAGGAGATGCATCATAAGCTGTAGCATTATATACTTCAACTCTTGAATACTTTGTAGGTCTGCTTGCCGGAATTGCTCCGAGTGACCACTCCTCCTGCGGAGCGTATTCGATAATCTCTTCAACAGGGTTAGAAAGCACTGCGCTTCTTAACATCTGTCTTGAAACCTCTGCGCCGTCATGATAATTGATTTCGTAAACATATTCGTTTACTCCGTCTTTACCTTCTTGTATTACCACTCTTTCTCCGGGAGCGAGATTTGCATTCTCGATTTCGGTAACTGTGTGAGCTACCGCCTCCTGAACGGTTACAGTGTGCAAGTCATTCTTCACAACTGTAATAGTGTCACCTTCATAAACCTTTTCGTAAAGCGCCGGAGTAACCAAGTCATCTCCGTCAACTACGATGCCTGCATCGAGCAGAACCTTTGAAACAGCAGTTTCACATGTTGAGAACTCAATGTTCTCTCCCATATAAACGATGTTTACATTAGCCGCTCTTACAATACTAATGACCGCATTGTTTTCAACCTGGTCGGTTAATTCATAATTGATGCGGTCGCCCTCGTTCAACATAATACCCTGCTTTGAAAGAATTTTCGCAACATTGGTATCCGTAGTTTCAATCTGAACGGGACTGCTGTCTGAAACAGATATTGTAACAACATTCGGTGTTGCGTATACAAATCCGCAACAAGTAACTACAATGAATGCCACTGATATTATGAGAGCAACCTTGCGGTTTATTCTCTCGGCTGTTTTTGACAGCTTACCTTTCAGCATTTTTAACATTAAATCACCTCGTAATATTTTTAGCATTATTCCCCGATTGATTTGCGTCCAAACCAAAAAATTGGGAAATAATGGTTCAGCGTACTACCTTGTCATCATATCAGCTTTTTAAAACCTCGTCAACTTCTCAAAATCGAATGACTCGTTTTTATCCAAAAATATCGGAATTTAAATCCATTCATTTTTGATTTTATACCCTTTTCCTCTCTTTTTTGGGTGTTTTTCTCTCAAATGCTCCTTATTGGGATTTTTTTACATAAATTTTGGTTATTGTGCTTAACAAAATTATCTGTTATACTGTTTTTGAGCAAAATTTCTTTTTGAGTTTGCCAAGCGCCGACCAAATGGAATTTTTTGGAAACCCCTTGCGGTGACTGAATTTTTTCGGTATTTTTTCAAAAATCGGACAAGTTTTTTTGAGGGGACTTTTTGCATTGTGCAAAATGCACAAAAGCACTCAATTTTTTATGTATATTGTATTTAATTTTAGGAAAGGCTGGATTTTATATGCAGACGGATTTGATTTTTCCACACGAGCGAGTTGACGATTTACAGCTTAACGGAATAAAGATAATTCAGAACCCGAATTGGTTTTGTTTTGGCACAGATGCGGTACTTCTTGCGGACTATGCGACACACTCGATAAAGAAGAATGCAAAGGTTTTAGACCTCTGCAGCGGCAATGGCATCATACCACTGCTTCTGTCGCAAAAATGTGACGCACACAAGATATGGGGGCTTGAAATTCAGGAATCTGTTGCCGAAATGGCAAAACGCTCGGTAAAGTTAAATAAGCTTGAGGATAAAATCGAGATGATTTGCGGGGATTTAAAACATTCTGAAGATATTTTCGGAAGGAGTTTCTTCCATAATATTATATGCAACCCGCCTTACAAGGAAGCGGGCGGCGGAATTATAAACAAAACGGACTCTGCGACCATTGCACGACACGAAATTATGTGCTCGCTTGAAGATATAGTACGAGTTTCTTCTATATTATTAGAGCCATACGGAAAGCTTACTATGATACACCGCCCCGAACGCCTTGCCGACATACTTTGTTTAATGCGCAAATACAAGATAGAACCTAAGCGTCTTCGCTTTGTTCATCCGTCGTGCGAAAAGACTGCGACCATGATATTGGTTGAGGGGGCATACTGCGGAAAACCGAAATTATTCTTAGACTCGCCGCTTTATGTTTACAAAGAACCCAGTGTTTATTCAGACGAAGTTCTCTCTATATATAATAGAAGAAACTGCCACACAAAGGATGGTGATTTTTAAATGAAAGGTAAATTATATTTATGTCCTACTCCCATCGGGAATTTAGGAGATATAACGATGCGCACGATAGAAACCTTGAATTCGGTGGATTTAATCGCCGCCGAGGACACGAGGGTAAGCGCAAAACTGCTTAATCATTTTGATATAAAGGTGCCTACCACCAGCTACTATGAACACAACAAGCGTGAAAAGGGTAGTTACCTTATAGAAAAACTGCTTTCAGGGCAAAGCATTGCGATAATAACCGATGCAGGAATGCCCGGAATTTCGGACCCGGGCGAAGATTTGGTTAAGCTTTGTATAAAAAACGACATTGAGGTTGAGGCACTTCCCGGCCCTTGCGCCTTTGCAACGGCGCTTGTAGCATCAGGCTTGCCGACGGGCAGATTTTCTTTTGAGGGATTTTTAACCACCAACCGCAAAAACCGTATCGAGCATTTAGAGTCCTTAAAATCGGATATAAGAACCCTTATTTTTTATGAAGCACCTCACAAGCTTTTAAACACCTTAAAGGATATGTATGCAGTATTTGGCGAGCGTGAAATTGTGCTTGCGAGAGAGCTTACCAAGAAGTATGAAGAATACAACCGCACCACACTTTCTTCTGCTATATTATATTATGAAGAAACTCAACCAAAAGGCGAGTTTGTTCTTATATTAAAAGGTGCGGATTTAGCCGAAGTTAAGGCGGAATATTTAAGCTCTCTTCCCTCTGCTGAGGAGCTTTTGAAAAAATATTCAAACGAGGGGCTTAGGGCAAAGGAGCTCACCAAAAAAGTGGCTGATGAATTAAAACAGCCCCGCCGTGAAATTTACGACTTATATCTTAAAATAAAGGAAAATCTATAGACTTGTCATACCTCGCTTTTATCGGTCATATATATTACTATAATTGATAAAAAGCGAGGTATCATTATGTCTGTTGTACTTAAAAAAGAAAAGATAGCGACAAGTGATGTGGTTTGCCAAAAATACAGCCAGACCACAACGGAATGTGATGTTATTGTTCCCGACATAAATCCTGATATATTAACTGTTTTAGATGTGGGCGGTTTCGTGTCGGTGTCTGAAAAGGTAATTCGGGGGAATAAAGCCTATATTCAGGGAACTGTGCATATGACGATGCTCTACGCACCCGACGGAGAGGTTATGAGTGCGGTAAAAAGTCTTTCTGCCACGCAGGAATTTAACCATGCAGTAGACATCGGGACAAGTGACTCAAATTTAATTTTATCAGCAGAGGTAGAGCCTGAAAACTTCAGCCATATACTTATAAACAGCCGAAAGGTGTCGCTCCGTGCCGTTATCGGCATTGGGGTAAAGGTTTTGCGTCCCGCAGCTTTCGAGGTTTCGACCGATGTTATGGATGAAGACATCTGTACCGAAATGAAAAAAATCCGACTCTTAAGCTCAAGTATAAACGGTGAAAGCAGAATTGTTTTATGCGAGCAGCTTGAAATGCCGAGCGGAAAACCCACAATCGGCGAAATATTAAAGACTACCGCCTTTCCTGAACCGCTTGAATTTTCGCTTCTTGAAAACAAGGCGCAGGTTAAAGGTCAGGTTAAAATATGTAATCTTTATACCTCGGCAGAGGATGGCTCGGTAAAATTCTGTGAGCATATTCTTCCGTTTTCGGAAATCCTTGATATTGATGGTGCTGAAGAGGATATGGAGGGCGAGGTTGAATATTCAATCTCTGACATCTACTGTCAGCCTCGTGATGATTCCGACGGCGAGCCTAGCATTTTCAGCGTGGAAATCGGAATTTGCGCCTCTGTTCGTGGCTTTAAAATTCAGGAAATGGAGATAATTTCGGATGCCTATTCTCTTAATGGCGATTGTGAAATCACATCTCAAAATTGCGAAATAGAGGCTCTTCTTGATAACACAACCGCACAGCATACCGAAAAAAGTACCATCTCTATCCCTGAACATCTGCCCTCTGTCGCTCAGGTTTGTGACATAAATTCAACCGCATCGGTTGAAAGCCTTTCTATAGAAAACGGCGAAATTACTTTAAAAGGTAAGATATTAAGCTCTGTTTTATACCTTACTGCAGACAACGAAATTCCCGTCGCCTGTTTTAAGACAACATCTGATTTTTCGCATACTCTGCCTGCTCCTTTTGCAGACAATACCGCCGTTTGCGATGCGAAAATTTATATTGAACACACAAGCTACACCTTAAGCGGTGACAGAAATATCGATTTGCGTACAATTTTGGGAATTAGCGTTCGCACCTTTAAAAAGGAAAACATTGCATCAATATCGGATATAACAATAAACGAGGCAATTCCTGCTATTGCGCCCGCAATTGTTATATATTTTGTGAAAAAGGGCGACTCTCTCTGGAAGATTGCAAAGAGATTTAAAACTACAGTTGATGCCTTAAGAGAATGCAACAACATAGAGGGCGATTTAATTTACCCAAATCAACCGATAAGAATATGTAGGTAAATGGAAAATTGAAAATTGAAAGTTGAAAATTAAAAACTCTAAAAAGTTCCGCCCGCCTTAAATCACTAAGGGTAAGCGGAACTTTTCTGTGTAGTTAAATATTTAGATACAAAATAAAGTTTCTCCCCTCTTAGAGTTTTTAAGAGGGGAGATGGGATGTTAATAAATATAGATTGGGGAGATGTGCATAAGGGGGTATCGGGGGAACGCATCGTTCCCCTGATTGTCGTTTTTTGGGTTCGTTTTTTTGACAAGAAAAAAAGGAACAAATGAAATCATAAGTTCCTTAATTATTTGCAAGTCTAACCAGAATGTATCTATGTTGATATTTAATTTATTTCCACATTATCTACAGAATTTTCAAGAATAATATTTATAATTTCATTTCTTGAATGATTGCTTTTTTGCGATAAATCATCTATCTTTGCTAAAGTTCCTTCTTTTATACGAACAGATATTATTTTGTGTCCATCATCGCCTTTTTTATTTATGCGAATAACCTTATCTGCCATAATTTATCACCTCTCAATATAATTATTATATAATATCATTAAAATGTTTAATATATTATAAATATATTAAAAAGATATTATTTTAGTATTGACAATTTATTCCATATATGATATTATATAGTAAAAAATTTACAAAGGAGGGAATAATATGGAAATTTATAAAAAGTTGTACTTCAAGTTATTCTGTGCGATTTCTGATGTAATAGAAACACTTGAGAATTTGCAGAGAGAGTGTGAGGAGATATACATAAATAGCTCTGACGAAGAAAATGAATAGCCTTTCGCAAGTGCGAAAATCTACAATAATTTTCAATTTTACATTTTCAATTTTCAACTTAAAAAAGACGCCGTTGGCGTCTTTTTTAGCTTAGTTCAAACATTCCCGTATATAATTGATAGTATTTGCCGTGATTTGCGACTAACTGTTCGTGGTTGCCACGCTCTATTATCTTTCCGTTTTCAAGAACCATAATTGCGTGCGAATTTTTAACGGTTGAAAGTCTGTGGGCAATTACAAATACTGTTCTGCCCTCCATCAAGCTATCCATACCTTTTTCGATTAAAGCCTCAGTTCTTGTGTCGATAGAGCTTGTCGCCTCATCAAGAATAAGCACGGGCGGGTCTGCAACTGCCGCTCTTGCAATAGCTAAAAGCTGTCGCTGGCCCTGACTTAAGTTGCTTCCGTCGCCTGTTAGCATTGTGTTGTATCCATCAGGCAGATGCTTTATGAACCAGTCCGCATTTGCAAGCTTTGCCGCCTCTATTACTTCTTCGTCTGTGGCATCCAGCTTTCCGTATCTGATGTTTTCCATAACGGTTCCCGTAAACAAGTGGGTATCCTGCAAAACCATAGAAAGCGAGCGTCTTAAATCATCTTTCTTAATCTTGTTTATATTTATGCCGTCATATCTGATTTTTCCGTCGGGAACATCATAAAATCTGTTAATAAGATTGGTAATTGTGGTCTTACCCGCGCCCGTAGAGCCAACAAATGCAATCTTCTGGCCAGGCTTTGCGTAAAGCGAAATTCCGTTTAAAACGGTTTTATCCTCTTCGTAGCCGAATTCGACATCCTCAAATTCTACCGCACCGCGCACCAATGTATATGTCAGCGTTCCGTCACTGTGAGGATGTTTCCACGCCCATTTGCCTGTACGCTCTTTGGTTTCGAGTATATTGCCGTCATCATCAACTGTGCAATTTACCAGAGTAACATAGCCGTCATCAACCTCGCTTTTTTCTTCAAGCAGGTCGAAAATTCGCTCCGCCCCCGCAAGTGCGTTGATTATGACATTAAACTGTTGCGACAGCTGATTTATAGGCTGCGCAAAATGGCGGGTATACTGCAAGAAAGACACAAGCGAACCAAGTCCGAGTGCGAAAATTCCCATATCTCTGTCAAGTGTCATAATCGTAAGCGTTGAGCCGATTACCGCCGTGAGCGCATAATGAAAATACGAAAGGTTATTCATAACGGGCCCTAAAACATTTGCAAAAATGTTGGCATTAGTTGCCGCACCCCTCAAATCTTCATTTAAAACATCAAACTTTTTCTTACTCTCGTTTTCATAACAGAAAACCTTGACTACCCTTTGTCCCTCGATAAGCTCTTCTATATAGCCGTTGACCGCACCCAGCTTTTTCTGCTGATTGCGGTAATATTTTGCACTTTTTCCACCTATAAAACCTATAACCTTTGTTATTACAAAGAAAATCAACAGCACAATAACCGTAAGCGGAATACTTAAGCTCAGCATCATTACAAATACGCCGACTACCGTAATCACAGACGAAATAAGCTGCGGAATACTTTGCGATAACATATTTCGCATTGTGTCAATATCGTTGGTGTAACGGCTCATAATATCGCCGTTGGTATTTTGGTCAAAATATTTTATAGGAAGAGTCTGCATCCTTTTAAACATATCTTTCCTTAAGCGGAAAAGAGTATCGGATGCGACAGTTACCATAATTCTGCTATATCCCCATGATGCGAGTGAACCCGCAATATAAACCAGGGCAAGAACAACTAAAATTCCTGCAAGCCCCGAAAAGTCAGGGTTTTGCTGACCTATAAGCGGTGCAATATAGTTGTCAATTATCGGTTTTAGAAAATAAGTTCCCACAACAGATGAAACAGAACCTACTATAACAAGCAATACAACCAATAAAAGACGAAACTTATAATTTTTAAGGTATCCTAAAATATCAAGGATAGCCTTTTTTGTATTTTTAGGCTTTTTCGGAGCCTCAACTCTCGGTCCCGGCGGCATTACTCTACCCCCTTTTGTTGAGAATTATAAACCTCTTTATAAATCTCGTTATTTTCAAGTAATTCTTCGTGTATTCCGACTGCGTTTATTCTGCCGTTTTCCATAACTATTATCTTGTCGGCATCCGAAATTGACGAAATTCTTTGCGCAATTATAATAGTTGTGGTATCGTTGAGCTTTTCTTTAAAAGCCTTTCTTATTTTGCTGTCGGTTGCAGTATCAACTGCACTTGTACTGTCATCTAAAATTATGATTTTAGGTTTCTTAATAAGTGCCCTTGCAATACAAAGTCTCTGCTTTTGTCCGCCCGACACATTGACACCGCCCTGATTTAAATCGGTGTCATATCCGTTTGGAAAGTTCATTATAAAATCGTGAGCCTGCGCCGCTTTGCACGCCTCAATTATCTCATCGTCTGTGGCTTTTTTGTCGCCCCAGCGTAAATTTTCTTTTATGCTTCCGCTAAATAGTACATTCTTTTGAAGAACCATAGAAACGCTTGAACGAAGCGCCTCCTGCTTATATTCTCTTACATCGACGCCGCCTACCAGAATTTTTCCGTCTGTTACATCGTAAAATCTTGGAATTAAATGCACAAGCGTTGACTTAGCAGAACCCGTACCGCCTATAATTCCGACAGTTTCGCCCGATTTTATTTCTAAATTTATGTTTCTAAGTGCACAGCTTTCAAGCTTTCCGCTATAGCTGAATGCAACATTTTCAAATACAATTGAACCGTCTTTTACCTCTGTCGTTTTGCCGTCATCCTTTATATGAACATCCTCATTTAATACTTCATTGATACGATTTACAGACGCTCTTGAAATTACCAGCATCAAAAGTGACATTGAAACCATCAACAAAGACATAAGTATCTGGGTTGTATATGTTATAAAGCTTACAAGCTGACCGGTTGTCATTGTTCCGAAAACTATCTGCTTGCCGCCCGACCACAAAATTATTATAGTGCAGGCGTAAACAATAAAGTGCATTACCGGCATATTTAAAATTATAAGCTTTTCTGCCTTTACCTGTATATTCATTGCTTCCTGAGCAATTTTATTAAATTCTTCCTTTTCGTATTCGCCTCTTACAAATGCTTTTACTACTCTTATTCCTATTAAATTTTCCTGGACTTTAGAATTTAATTTATCATATTTTTTGAGCATTATCTTAAATTTCGGATGTGCTGTTGTCATAATAAATGCCACAAACGCACCGAGAACAGGAACTGCTATTAAAAATATTGATGCAAGCTTTGCATTTAAAGAAAACGCCATAACTGATGCAGAAATCATCATAACGGGCGAGCGGAACATCATTCTTATAACCGTCATAAAAGCATTCTGCAGATTTGTTATGTCGGTTGTGAGTCTTGTAATCAAAGAAGATGTCGAAAATTTATCCACATTTGAAAAAGAAAAATCCTGAACCTTATTAAAAAGCTTCTTTCTTACATTTGAACCAAAGCCCATACTTGCAACAGATGATGTATAAGCAGCACCCGCACCGAAAATCATTGAAATAAGGGACATTAAAATCATTAAAAGTCCGCCCCTTATAACATATTTTATATCCATATGACCTATTCCGTTGTCTATAAGGTCTGACATAATTTTAGGTATAACAGTTTCCATTATAACCTCGCCAATCATCAAAAGAGGCGTTATAATGGTAAAAATAAGATATTTTCCTTTAATTAAAGATATAAGCTTTTTCATAATCTACATCCTTTTAAAAAACTAATTAAATTATAATATTTTTTACATATAATGTCAATCAATGTTACCTAAATTTATTATATTATTAACATTTTCCCTGTTTATAAAATGTGGACAGATTGTGTATTATTTTTTTATAATTTAAAGGCTGTGAATTGTGTTTAAAAAGTTAACACAAATCAAGAATTATACTAACATTTTTTATTGCGTAATTTTAATACTTTCAAGAGTTTTAAACAGTTTTAACACCCCCAACAACAGCAACAACAACTATAATAATATATATATTATATATATAAATTTTTACTTTACAAAAATCAATGTTATGATATAATAAAAATGTTATAATTTTCAAAAGAGGGTGATATTATTGTTTAAAAGAATATTCTTTAAATTTTTTGTATGGATATTTTCAGCGATACTTTTAACACTTATTTTATCTTCAACTATATGTTTCTTTTACAGTAATTCAATAATAAAAGCCTCTTTTATATTACTCTGGTCTTTGATACCTTCATTAGTTGTATCTTTACTTGTTTCATTTATATTATCAAATATAGTTAAAAAGCCTATCAAAAAAATATCAAAAAGAGCCGAAGGCTTTGAAAACGGCGAAATTTATGAAAATGTTGATGATATAAAAATTCACGAATTTAAAGAGCTTATAAATTCTGTAAATCATATGGGTTTTGTTATGGCAGAAAGTCTTACCCGTATGAATAACGATAAAAAAAGGTTTGAGGTTATTCTTGAAAACATAAACAACGGAATAATGACCTTTGATAATGAACAAAATCTTATTCAGATAAATTCTGCCGCTAAAAAAATTCTTAAATTAAGAAGCAAAAAAATCAAGTTTGACGAATTATTTAAAAAACTTGATACAGATATATGTATGGCAAACTTTTTCTATCTTGAAAATTTTAATACTGTTGAAAGAGAGATAAAAAAAGGCGATTTATACATAAAAGTATTTTTAATTCCTTTTAATATGGAAAATAAAAAGAATGCAGGCGTTGTCTGTGTTTTTGAAGATATTACAAAGCAGTTCAATGTTTTAAATGCGATGCGAAAATTTGTGGCTGATGTTTCACACGAATTAAAAACACCGATAACTGTTATAAGTTCTTATACAGAAACTGTTTTAAACGGTTATCTTGATGACAAGCAGATGGCATCAAATCTTTTAAATATTGTTTATAATGAAGC
>JAZREZ010000027.1:0-11954 GCA_045661045.1 Clostridia bacterium | reverse complement strand
ATGAAACTTCAGCCGAAACACTATCATTTTGCTCTATACTATATTCATATTTATTTAAATGCATTTTCCTAATTATATTAATAAACATAGCGACCTCCAGCAAAAATAATTTTCCTACAAAATTCGACATCCTTTATATTGCGACACATAAGGTTTGGATGCAATCAATTTTAAATGAAAGTTCATAGCAATTTAGAACTGAAAAATTACATTTGCAATCTGAATTTTGGCACAAGCAAAGCAATTATGGATTTAAGTTTCCCCCCAAAAGTCAAATCTCCAAATCTCATATCATCAAATCCCTCGTTTTGATAATAGAAATTTGTTATAACTATTTCTTTTGCTTTAAGAACATTAACATCTTCATTATCTACTTTTGTTTGAACTATGTTTTTGTCAATTACTGCAACATACTTCGCCATATAGTCAAGGTCAAATTCTTCATTGATTTTTAATAATCTCGGATTACAAATCGCATTAAGACAAACATACTCATTCTCTATATCTTTGTTCGTAGATTTCTCCACTCTCCAACTTGCACCTGTTACATAATCATAATCCAAAATACATATATCTACCTTTTCAGGATTATACTCACTTTGAAGCAAACCAAAAACATAATCTGCTTCACGCGAATTTATCGAGCAAATTTTTATGTTATTAACAACAAATATCGAAACTACAATAATCAATAAGATTATTGCCGCATAAAGTTTCTTATGTTTTTTCATAGTATTTCCCTTTCGCCAAATTTCGACATCCTTTATATAGTTCGTGTCAAGTTAGGTGTAAAAAATTATTCGCCAAGCAACTCAACTTTTATCTCTCTATAGTTCTCCAACAACTCGGAACTCTTTTTTAAAAAATCTTCCGTATAAGTATTATAGCTGCCCTTACAAGAAATCACAAAATCTGTATAATCAGAACATGCATAATATAATTCTTTAAATTCGTCATACGCATCTTCAAATTTGTGCGGAGGATTTTTTAACTTTCCAAGATATGCATCGATTTCTGTTTGTTTATTTCTAATATTTGTTATCTTTTTTACAAACTCTTCGTCGGCAAACAAATTGCCCAATGCTTCATTAAAATCTTTTGCAGTACTTGTATATTTGGCAGTATCCTGATTGTTTTTATCCCAAATAGCATTATTCCATACAGAGCATATCTGATTACCTACAGTTTCTACTTCGGCAGAAACTGTCATTATTTTATCAACAGCACTACAGATTTCTATACTATATTCTTCAGTTTTTGCAGTACTAAAGATAATTGCAATTGCTGAAAGTATCAAAACTAAACATACAGACAAAATCCAAATCCACTTCTTAGCAAATGAACTTTTTTGTTTTTCATCAGCTTTTATTTGAATTGAATTTAATGGATAACCGCAATTTGAACAAATGTCTGTCAAACTATCCACAACTGTGCCGCACTCAGGACAAGTTATCGTTTCTTCTACGCATACATCACTTAGAAGTTGATATCCGCATTCTACACAAAATTTCGCCTTATCACTTATTTTCGTATTACAATTAGGACAGTTAATTAGTGCCATGATAAATACCTCCTACCAATTTTCTTTTAATTCTTAATGGTTCATTTTTCACTATTCATTGAGTTTGCTTTGCAAACTCAGTATATCATATATCAAAAAAAACCGCAACTAAAAATGTCGATGCCCCAAAGAAAATCTTTGGCACATCGACATTTTTTATTCCATTGTTCTGCCTAAAAAGCCTGCGGCGGCTTCTGCCAGCTTTTTTTCGATTTCTCCGACTTGTGACGGTTCTTCTGCTATAAATACGACAGAGCCTATTCCGTCACCGTCATATATAATTGGGGCAACCACTCCTGCCTCGTACTTGTCAATGCCGTCGGCGACAGGTATGCTGTCTGAGTCCTGAGCCGAGAAAAATGACTTTGACTGCATCAGTTTTTCAATATCTCCCGATACTTTTCTTTCTCTAAGCTCCCTTTTAGGTACACCCGAGACCGCAATTATGTTGTCCTTGTCTGTAATGCAGGCGGCAAGCCCCGCTGTCTTGGCAAGGGATTCTGCAAACTGTGTTGCAAATTCGCCAAGTTCGCCGATTGGCGAGTATTTTTTGAAAATCACAGTACCATTGCTGTCGGTAAATATTTCCAATGGGTCGCCCTCGTGTATACGCATTGTGCGGCGGATTTCCTTTGGTATTACTATTCTGCCGAGGTCATCTATTCTTCTTACAATTCCGGTGGCTTTCATATATATAATCTCCTTTAAATCAATTTTACATTGCTATTTTGTGTCAATGTCGAAAATTTATCCAAAGAAATTTTTTACAATAAAAATTACAGTTGTTTTTTTCGGTAAAATGTAATATAATGTTAAAAGGCAGTTTGTAGGAGTGATTAAATGAATCAAACAAAAAATAAAAATGCGGCATCCTTTGTTCAGGGTGCACTTATTTTGGCGGTTGCAAACTTCATAGTCAAAATTATAGGTGCAGTATTCAAAATACCCCTTATAAATTTAATAGGTGATGACGGCAGCGGCTATTTTAATGTTGCTTATCAGATATACACATTTATGTTTATAGTTGCAACGGCGGGATTTCCTACCGCTATTTCAAAAATGGTGTCCGAAGCAAGAGCAAGAGGCGACGAGGGTGAAGCAAGCCTCGTATTTAAAATTGCGTTCAGATTTTTGGCGATACTTGGTCTTATCGGAACGCTGATTTTATTCCTTTTTGCAGATAAGCTTGCATCACTTGTCGGAATACCCGATGCATCGCTAGGCATCACTGCCATTGCACCCGCTGTATTCTTTGTAGCACTTACATCTGCGTATCGCGGATATTTTCAGGGCAGACAGAATATGTATCCTACCGCATTCAGCGAGGTGGCAGAATCTGCAGGCAAAATGCTGATAGGACTTATTTTTGCGGCATTCTTTATGAGTATGACGATAAATCCTGCCCACAGCGGCGGTGTTTCGTTTGCTTTAAGAGAGGTATCCTCTCCCCATACAAGAACCGTGCTTGCATCAGGCGGTGCAATCTTTGGTGTAACCTTTGGTACAGTTGCAGCTTGTGCTCTGCTCACTATAATTTATATTGTCCATAGGATTAAAAACAAAGCACCCAAAACGGAAAAATCAAGCAGAGGCATACTTAAAACTCTTATTATGATAGCTATACCCATAACGATTGGGGCATCTGTTTCAAGTCTTACCACCCTTATAGATATGGGAACAATCAGCAGACGCCTTGTTGTAAGACCCGAAGTATTTGAAAATTATGCGTTTATGTTTAAAGAGGGTACAACATTTTTTGAAAAAGCATTGGCAGAGGGATGGCAGGGCGCAGAGCTTTTAAGCCAGAAAGCCGCAACCCTTTACGGAATGTATACAGGCAAGGCGCTTACTATGTTTAATCTGCCGCTGACGCTTGTTGTGGCACTTGGAACAAGTATAGTTCCTGCAATATCTGCAGCCGTTGCGAAATCACAAAAGCTTGAAGCAAAAACAATAACAGAAAGTGCACTTCGTATAGCGGTTCTTTTTGCGGCACCCTGCACATTCGGTATGGCGGCACTTTCAAGAGAGATACTAAATCTTCTGTACGGCGACTATAATGCGTGTTCGGTGCTTGCTATCTTGTCATTTGCAATTATTCCGGTTGCACTTGTTCAGGTATCAAATTCGGTTCTTCAGGCATACGGCAGAGTATACAAACCTGTAATTCATATGATTATCGGCGGAACAATAAAGGTTTTGGTAAACTTTTTCTGCATTCCGTATCTTGGAATTGACGGAGCGCCTGTCGGTACAGGGATATGCTATCTTATAATTGCGGTTTTAAATATCCGTGCAATCATAAAAGAGGCAGGAATTGAATTTAAATGGTCAAGTTATATAATAAGACCTGTTCTCGCGGCGGCAGTGATGGGCATTGCGGGGGTGTTACTTTCTGCATATTTGCCAATCAGCAAGACTTTCTGCATAGTTGAAATCGGCATCTGTGTAATAGTTTACGCACTTGCGGTGTTTGCTCTTAAGGCGGTTAAAAAGTCGGATATTTTAACTCTTCCCAAGGGCGAAAAAATAGCAGAAATTTTAGAAAAATATAAATTGGTGAGATAAAAATGAAATATACATTTGAAGATTTTGTTGAGATAATAAGGCGACTCAGAGAGCCTGACGGCTGTCCCTGGGACAGAGAGCAGACACACGAGAGTATACGCAAAAATTTAGTGGAAGAAGCCTACGAACTTGTAGAGGCAATTGACAGCAAAAATCCCGAAAAAATCGCTGACGAGAGCGGAGATGTGCTTTTGCAGGTTGTGCTTCATGCGCAGATTGCAAAGGACAACGGCGAATATGATATAAACGATGTAACAGATATAGTTTCACGCAAAATGATACATCGCCACCCGCATGTTTTCGGCGATACAACTGTTAAAAACAGTGACGAGGTTATCGATAACTGGGCGGCAATCAAGAGAGCCGACAGAGAACAAACAACTGTTGCTGAGGAGCTTAAGGGCGTATCTAAATATATTCCGACTCTTATGAGGGCACAGAAAATCTATAAAAAAGCGGTTAAAGCGGGATATGATTATAAGGTAACTTCAACCGACAAAAACGAGAGTGAAATCGGTAAAATGCTTTTTGATATTGCGGCGGCTTGCGCAAAGAATAACATAGACCCCGAGATTGCACTTTCGGGGTATATAGAAAAATTCATTTCGGAATTTGAAGCATACGAAAAGGAGAACAACTGATGAGGCTTGATAAATATTTAAAGGTTTCAAGGCTGATAAAACGCCGTACTGTTGCAAACGAGGCGTGTGATGGCGGCAGAGTTTCGGTAAACGGCAAGGTTGCCCGCGCATCTTATGATGTAAAAGTTGGCGATGAAATCACGATTTTATTCGGAGCAAAGCCGGTTTCGGTAAGAGTAACCGAGGTTAAGGACTCTGCTTTTAAGGATGATGCAAGAAATATGTACGAGGCAATAGAATAAGATTAAAAAATCCGCTCCTAAGGGTTGACATAGGAGCGGATTTACTTTATACTTAAATATATATAACTATTTTCGGAAGGAATGAAATAAACTTGGCTGATAACAAGAAATTAGTAGAAGAAATTACCCCAATGGGAGAGGATTTTGCCCGTTGGTATACTGATATAATTAAAAAGGCACAGCTTTGCGATTATTCAGGCGTTCGCGGTTGTATGGTAATTCAGCCGTACGGCTATGCAATATGGGAGAATATTCAGAAAAATTTAGATGCCCGCTTTAAAGAAACGGGTGTTGAAAATGTTTCTATGCCTATGTTCATACCTGAAAGTCTTTTGCAGAGAGAAAAGGACCATGTTGAAGGCTTTGCTCCTGAGGTTGCATGGGTTACTCACGGCGGAGCTGAAAAGCTTCAGGAAAGACTTTGCGTAAGACCGACTTCGGAAACACTTTTCTGCGAGCATTATGCAAATGTTATACGCTCATACCGTGACCTTCCAAAGCTTTACAATCAGTGGTGCAGCGTTGTAAGATGGGAAAAAACAACAAGACCGTTTTTAAGAAGTATGGAATTTTTGTGGCAGGAGGGGCATACTGCTCACGCAACGGCAGAAGAGGCTCAGCAGAGAACGATACAGATGCTTAATGTATACGCAGACTTTTGTGAAGAGGTTCTTGCAATTCCTGTTGTTAAAGGTCAAAAGACGGATAAAGAAAAGTTTGCAGGCGCAAACGAAACATATACAATCGAAAGTATGATGCACGACGGCAAGGCGCTTCAGTCGGGCACAAGCCATAACTTTGGTGACGGCTTTGCAAAGGCGTTCGGCATCCAGTATCTCAATAATGAGAATGAGCTTGCTCATGTTCATCAGACCTCATGGGGAATGTCAACCCGTATAATCGGTGCAATAATTATGGTTCACGGTGATGATGCAGGACTTAAGCTTCCGCCGAGAATTGCGCCTGTTCAGGCAGTGATTATTCCTATTGCCCAGCATAAAGAGGGTGTTTTAGAGGCAACTGAAAAATTGCGTGCAAGACTTTCAAAGGATTTCAGAGTAAAGCTTGACGACAGCGACAAGTCACCTGGCTGGAAGTTCAGCGAATACGAAATGAGAGGTGTTCCCGTTCGTATAGAGCTTGGACCTAAGGACATAGAAAATAATCAGGCTGTTTTGGTCAGCCGTATTGACAGAAGCAAGACATTTGTTTCTCTTGATAATATCGAAGAAGAATTACAGAAGCTTCTTGATAAAATTCAGCAGCAGATGTATGATGCAGCACTTGAAAACCGCGAGAGCAAAACTTCGGTTGCAAAAACTTATGACGAGTTTAAGCAGATTGTAGAAGAAAAAGGCGGCTTTGTAAAAGCTATGTGGTGCGGCGACGAAGAATGTGAGCTTAAAATCAAGGACGATACAGGTGCGACATCAAGATGTATGCCTTTTGAGCAGGAACAGCTTACAGATACTTGTATTTGCTGCGGTAAAAAGGCAGATAAAATGGTTTACTGGGGTAAAGCATACTAATTTTTGGAGGTGATTTCAAATGGCGTGGTGGGGAAAATTTTATCATACAATGGTCAATCAGCTTGCGCTGTTTGGGATTTCCGACATAATTGATATTTTAATCGTGTCCTATGCACTCTATCGGGTGTTTAAGTTCATAAGAGATACAAAAGCGGTTCAGCTTTTAAAGGGTGTCGTTTTTGTAATCATAATCACTCAGGTAAGCTTTTTTGCAAAGCTTAATACGGTGTATTATATACTCAGCAACTTTATGCAGCTTGGTATGATTGCGCTCATTATAGTTTTTCAGCCGGAGCTTCGCAGAATTTTAGAGCATACCGGAAGAACTACGGGTAAAATGTTTACCCAGCATAATGAGTTCGGTGCAGAGGCACAGCAGGTTATTCGTGAAATTTCAAGAGCGGCACAAGTGATGTCCAATTCCAGAACGGGCGCACTCATTGTTCTTGAAAGAGAGGATAATATCGACACGCTTATTTCATCGGGCGTAGCTATATCGGGCGCCGTTACGGGTGAGCTTTTAGAGAATATTTTTGTCCCCGATACTCCGCTTCACGATGGGGCGGTTATAATAAGAGATTGCAAGGTGGAAAAGGCAAGCTGTGTGCTTCCGATTTCGCATAACCCGAACATTAAGACATCTCACGGAACACGACATCGTGCGGGTATTGGAGTATCCGAAGAATCGGATGCCATTGCAATAATCGTATCAGAGGAAACGGGCAGAATTTCGCTTGCGGTAAGAGGAACGCTGACTACCGGATATAATGAGGATTCGCTCAGGACAAAGCTTGTTGAGCTTATCAACGGCGATGCCGAAGAAAATAACGAAGGTAAGGGCAAGTTCAGAATGTCCGCTCTTCAAAAAAGGAGGCGCCGCTGATGAAAAAAATTCTTGCAACCGACAATGCGCTTAGAGTATTGTCACTTTTAAGCGCCATTGCGATATGGATATATATTGCAATAGTTATGGACCCTGCAATTCAGGTAACGGTCAGGGATTTGCCGATACAATTCGTAGGGCAGGAATATTTAAATGACAGAGGCTATGCCATAATTAACGAGAGTGCAACAACAGTTACAATCAAGGTAAAAGGCAGCCGTAAAAAGATGGGTAACAACGATATGGATACCATTATTGCAAAAGCCAATGTTTCAGAGGTTAATGCAGAGGGTAATCATAATGTGCCGATAGAGATAATAATTCCGTTTGAAAATCAGGGAATTCAATCCCAGAGTCTTTATACTGTTGATGTAAATGTAGAGCCGATAGCACAAAAGACGCTTGACTTACAGATAAAGACGACAGGCACTCTTGCAAACAACTATATAGCGGGCGATATAGAAATCAATCCTAAAAAAGTTGTTGTGCGTGGTGCACAATCTGCGGTTGAGAAAATATCAAAGGCAGTTGCAACACTTGATTTTAAGGGTGAAGATGTGGATATAGATAAAGATATACCCATCACCTTTTATAACGAAAACGAAAAAGCCATTTCTGCACTTGATGCAATTTCAAAGAGGGTAAAAGCGGACATTGACAAAACAACCGTACATTGTCCTGTTTTGAAAATTATCGAGGCAAAGGCGAAAGCAAACTTTGGCTGGCAGGAACTGCCTGAAGATTTCAAGTATAAGATAGAGCCGTCAACGCTTTATATTTACGGCAATGACGCTAAAGTATATACGATTACCGAGATAAGCACCCACGAAATTTCCGTAAGAGAGCTTAAGGACAGAAAAAAGCTTAAGGTCAAGCTTGATATACCCTATGGAGTTAAGGTTTTCGGAGATGTTTCGGAGGTAGAAATTTCTCTGTAAAAAAGATGGTGAGAGTATGCAGATAGTCATAAATAATATCAAAATGCCAATCAGACATACTGAAGAAGATGTAATAATGGCCGCACGAGAAATTGTGCGGTCAAATTGCGTTTGTGCCAAAAACTTTCGTATATATAAGCAGTCAATTGATGCAAGGCGCAAGAATAATATTCATTATGTTTATTCAGTTGTTGCAGAATCGGACAAGGCGTCGGGATTTACCGAGTTTAAGCAGGGCGCAGACTTTGATATTCCCGAAACAAATTTAAAGGAAAGACCTGTAGTTGTAGGTCTTGGTCCATGCGGATTGTTTGCGGCGTATGTTCTGGCACTTTCGGGCAATCCGCCAATAGTGCTTGAGCGCGGCGGAAGCATTGATGAAAGAACAGAAAAAATAGAGGCGTTCTGGCAAAAAGGAGTTCTTGATACAAACACAAATGTTCAGTTCGGCGAGGGCGGAGCGGGTACATTTTCAGACGGCAAGCTGACAACCCGAATAGGCGACGAAAGGCAAAGATTTGTGCTTGAGGCGTTTGCTAAGTTCGGGGCACCCGCAGATATTTTATACAAGGCAAAGCCTCATATCGGGACAGATATGCTCAGAACTGTTATAAAAAATATGCGTAAAAAGCTTATTGAGCTTGGTGCAGAAATAAGGTTTAACACTTGCGTTACCGACATCAAGGCAGAAAACGGCAAAATATCCGAGATCGAATTAAACGGAGCAGAAACCTTAAAAACCGGTTGTCTTATTATGGCAATCGGGCACAGCAGCCGTGACACTTATGCCAAAATCGAAAAGATGGGGGCGATGTTAGAACCAAAGCCGTTTGCAATCGGCGTAAGGATTGAGCATTCGCAAAAGTTTATTGATGCTTTGCAATATGGAAATGTCAAAGGCTTACCTCCTGCAGATTACAGAGTGGTATATAACGGCAAAGAGAGAAGCTGTTATTCATTCTGTATGTGCCCCGGGGGAGAGGTGGTTAATGCCTCAAGTGAAAATGAAATGCTCTGCGTAAATGGTATGAGTTATCATAACCGAGGCGGACAAAATGCCAACAGTGCACTTGTTGTGACGGTAAAGCCTGAGGACTTTGAAAAAGGTGTGCTGGGCGGAGTAGAATTTCAAAGGAAGTATGAACGCCTTGCGTTTAAGGTGGGAGAGGGCAAAGCTCCTCTTCAAAAGGCAGAGGATTTTGTAAAGGATATAAAAACCGATAGCCTTGGTGATGTTATACCAACGATAGCCTCGGGTTATACGCTTGCCGAGCTTAAAAGGTGTCTGCCTAATTTTGTTGCGGCTACTTTAAAAGACGGACTTTCAGACTTTGAAAGAAGAATGAGCGGGTTTTCATCGGGAGGAGCGATACTTACGGGGGTAGAAACAAGAACATCGGCACCTGTCAGGATTTTAAGAAACGAAAATTTTGAGAGTGTAAACATCAAAGGGCTCTATCCTGCGGGCGAGGGTGCAGGCTTTGCGGGCGGAATTGTCAGCGCCGCAGTTGACGGCATAAGAGTCGCACTTTCTTTAATAAACAATTGACAAAGTTTTAAGTTTAGCATATAATTTAAAGATAATATTGTATAAGATGAAAAGAGGAAACAAAAGATGAAGCTTGGAATTGTGGGGCTTCCTAATGTAGGAAAAAGCACCCTGTTTAATGCAATAACTCAGGCGGGGGCAGAATCTGCCAACTACCCGTTTTGTACAATTGAACCGAATGTAGGTACGGTTTTAGTGCCTGATTCAAGAATAGATGAGCTTGTTAAGATGTACGAACCTGATAAGACAACCTATGCAGTTATTGAATTTGTTGATATTGCAGGTCTTGTTAAGGGTGCGAGTAAGGGCGAGGGACTTGGAAACAAGTTTTTATCAAACATTCGTGAGGTTGATGCAATCGTTCATGTTGTCCGTGCCTTTGAGGATGACAACATTGTACATGTTGAGGGAAGCGTTGACCCAGTTCGTGATATTGAAACGATAAATTTAGAGCTTATTTTATCCGATATCGAAATTCTGGACAGAAGAATAGACAAAACCCGCAAATCCTTAAAGGGCGGGGACAAGTCGTTCCAGACACAGCTTGATTTTTACGAAAGACTGCACGAGGTTTTGGAATCGGGAAAATGCGCAAGAACAATGGATATGACCGATGACGAAAGGGATATGCTTTCAGATGTAGCTCTTCTTACTATGAAGCCGGTCATCTATGCGGCAAATGTAGCTGAAGAAGATTATGCAAAGCCCGAAAATGACTTTGTTAAGAAAATCCGTGAATTTGCAGATACCGAAAAGTCAGAGGTAATGGTAATCTCTGCAAGAATTGAAGAAGAAATAGCAAGCCTTGAAAAAGACGAGAAAGAAATGTTTTTAGAAGAGCTTGGCGCAACCGAATCGGGACTTGACAAGCTGATTAAGGCAA
Source organism: Clostridia bacterium (assembly GCA_045661045.1). Classification (GTDB taxonomy): domain Bacteria; phylum Bacillota; class Clostridia; order Monoglobales; family Monoglobaceae; genus UMGS1820. Next base: position 1,160 of record JAZREZ010000027.1, on the reverse strand, counting down.
GCTATAAACTGCTTGGTCTTATAAGCTATTTAACGGCAGGCAAGCCCGAAGTCAGAGCATGGACTATCAACAATGGCACAAAAGCACCTCAGGCGGCGGGTAAAATTCACACCGATTTTGAACGCGGTTTTATAAGAGCCGAGGTTGTGGCATATGATGACCTTATGAACTGCGGCAGTATGACGGCGGCTAAAGAAAAAGGTCTTGTTCGTTCAGAGGGCAAGGAATATGTCGTAAATGACGGAGATATAATTTTGTTCAGATTTAATGTTTAAATATATTCTTTAGGAGGAATAAATTATGGAATTTTTGGAAAATGTAAAAAGTGTTTTAGCAAAAACATCACAGACAGTAGCCAAAAAATCAACTGAGGTGTATGAGGCATCCAAGGTTAAGTATGAAATACTGACTCTTAAGAATGACATAAGAAAGCTTTATGCTGAAATCGGCAAACTCACATACAAGACAATCATTGACGGCGAAGATTACGGTGATGATGTAAGTATGAAATGTGACATCGTTAAGGCAAAGCTTGCTAAAATAGAAGTGCTTTCAAACGAGGGCTTTTCAACAAATGTTGATTGTCCCGAATGCGGACGCCCATCGGGTGCAGAGAGCGACCATTGCGAGTCCTGCGGTGCAGACCTTGCGGTCGATGTTGATGCAGAAGTAGAATAATTCAGATAGGAATGATAACAGATGAAAATTGCGGTTGACGGTCCTGCTGGTGCAGGTAAGAGTACTATTTCAAAGGCGGCAGCACAAAAGCTTGGCTTTGTGTATATTGATACAGGTGCTATGTACAGAAGCATAGGCTTGGCGGCGGTAAGACGCAAAATCGATACCAAAGACCACGAAGCAGTAATATCAATACTTGACGAGGTTGAAATAGGCATAAAGCATAACGAAAACGGACAGCAGGTGTTCTTAAACGGCGAAAATGTTTCAACTGACATACGCCTGCCTGAAATTTCTGTTGCGGCATCTGATGTGGCAGTTATACCAAAAGTTCGTTTAAAGCTTGTGGAGCTTCAGCGTGCTCTTGCTGAAAAAGAAGATGTAATTATGGACGGCAGAGATATCGGCACATATGTTCTTCCTGATGCAGAGCTTAAAATCTTTTTAACTGCTGATGTAGACGAAAGAGCAAGACGCAGACT
>JAZREZ010000026.1:0-21698 GCA_045661045.1 Clostridia bacterium | reverse complement strand
CATCGTCTGCAATATGCGCGAGAACTCTCAATTCAATTTGAGAATAGTCGGCGTCAACGAGGCACCAGTCATCTCTTTCTGCAATAAACATCTTGCGGATTTCTCTGCCAAGCTCTGTGCGAACGGGAATGTTCTGCATATTAGGCGCGGTACTGCTTATTCTGCCCGTTGCGGTAACTGTCTGGTTAAAGCGGGAGTGTATTCTGCCCGTTTTTTCGTTTACGACCGAGCTAAGTCCCACAACATATGTCGATTGCAGTTTTGCAAGCTGACGATAGTGTAAAACATTTTCGGCAATAGGATGCTTGTCCTTAAGCTTTTCAAGTACATCAACATTGGTTGAATAGCCGCCGCTTTTGTTCTTTTTGCCAAAGGGAAGCTCTAATTTTTCAAACAAAATCACGCCAAGCTGCTTTGGCGAATTTATGTTAAATTCCTCACCCGCAAGAGAATATATTTCCTGCTGCATAGCATCAATGTTTGTCTGCAGCATAGAACCAAAGCTCTTGAGTGCATCTTTATCAATATACATACCTCTGTTTTGCATATCGCAAAGCACCTGCATCAAAGGAAGTTCCACATTATAATAGAGGTCGTGCTGACCGTTTTCTTCAATCAATGCCGAAAATTTTTCGTACAGCTTTTCGATTGCAAATACTTTATCGGAAGTATTTGTGTCATCCGTTTCAAACATAGACATCTGTGTGTCCTTGGGCTTTCCCGCAAGGCTTGCGTTTAAATAAATGTGCAATAAATCATCAAGCAGATAATCAGACCTTGAGGGGTCAAGAATATATGCCGCAAGCAGAGTGTCAAATAAAATTCCCTTTGCGCCAATTTCGGCATATTCAATTCCGCTTTCGGATAAAGAAATCAAATCTTCTTTTATATCAAAGCCTATTTTTTTAATGCTTTCATTTTCGAAAAATGAAATTAAATTATCCTTTGAAACATTGTTTGTGCAAAGAGCCGTATCGGTATTTTCAGGCTTTGCATAAAGTGTAGTGCCTGAAAGTGTATAAAATGTTACGGTGTTTTCGCACGCAGAAATTAAAGCATCAAAGCTTACATTTTGGGATTTGCCCGAAATAACAATGCTTTCGGGTTGCGGTTCATTTTCAAGCTCCAGCTTGCTCATAAATGAACGGAAGTTAAGACGGCTGAAAAGCTTAGATAACTCTGCCTTGTTTACATCTGCTCTCTTTGCGGAAGTAAACTGAAAATCAATGGGTGTAAATTTGTCAATCGTTGCAAGCTGTTTGCTAAGGTAAGCGTCATCTTTTCCCTCAATCAGCTTTTTGCGGACACTGTCGGTAACTTCAATAGTATCAATGTTTTCGTATATATTGTCAAGATTTTCATAGCTTTGTATAAGTGAAAGAGCAGTTTTTTCACCAATACCCTTAACCCCCGGGATGTTGTCCGAGGTATCGCCCATAAGCGCTTTTAAATCAATGAATGAATCGGGTGTTATGCCGTATTTTTCTGCAAATTCAGGCTTGCCATAGTCAGTGGTATCGGTTTTTCCCATACGGGTGATTACAAGCTTTATGATGGTATTGTCGGTGATAAGCTGTAAATCGTCTTTATCGCCCGTTAAAATTTTACATTCGATATTTTTTTCGTCGCAAAGCCTTGAAACTGTGCCGATAATATCGTCAGCCTCGTAGCCGGGCTTTTCAAGACAAAGGCAGTTCATAGCAGAGAGAACCTCTTTCATCAAAGGCAGCTGAACCAGAAAATCTTCGGGTGCGGGTTTTCTCTGTGCCTTATATAAATCGTACATTTTGTGACGGAATGTTTTTTCCTTAACATCAAAAGCAACACATAGATAGTCGGGATTTTCCTCATCTATGTGTTTGAAAAGTATGTTTAAAAAACCATAGACCGCATTAGTCGGCGTTCCGTCAGGAGCCGTAAGCGGTCTTATTCCGTAATATGCTCTGTTTAAGATGCTGTTTCCGTCAATTATAAGCAGCTTTTCCATTACTCAATAACCTCTTTTTCTAAAGCTTGAGAATTTTCAATCTCGATATCTATATTATATACGATATCTTCCGAATATTCAACCTCATATTCGGCTCCGGACTCTGCAATATAATTTTCAAACAATTCCCAATCCTCTGCTTTAATGCTGAAGCTTAATGCTTCATTATCGGTAATATCAATATTCATTGAGCTTATAAGTTCTTCGGGGTTATCGGTTCTGATAACACAAGAGGAAGGAAATTTCACTATGCGTCTTGCATACACGCCTGCATCTTCGTTTGCTACATCGGGGGTTTGCCCGCTTAATTCTTCGTGTGATGCAATGGCAATATTCTCATTTTGTTCTGTAGGATTTTCTGAAATGGGAGTATCTGCAGAATTTTTTGGTTCAGTCTGCTTATACGGCTTTGTGGTCTGTATCGGCTCTTTCTCCTCTGAAATGACAGGTTCAACAACGGGAGTGCTTTCGGAAACAACAGGAGTGTTTTGTGAAGTTCCCGAAGAAATTTCTGTATTTCCCAAAGAAAAGCTATCATAAACTCCGCCTGAGAAAAATCCGATTGTAACTGCGATACACGCTGCAACGGGTGCGGCGAACTTAACAATCTGTCTGAAATCGAATCTGTTTTTTATGCTTTTTTCCCTGCCCGCATTTTTAAGGGCTTCTGACACGGAGTTCTTAAGTGATTCAGGAACCTCAACCTCCGGCATTGCGGAAACAGCACCCATTATATTTTTAAGAATAAGATAATCTTCTTTACATTTGGGGCAGGAATTCATATGCAGTTCAAAATCAGTCTGCTCTGCTTCGGTCAATAAATCCGAAACATAATCAAACAGCTTGTGACAGTTACATTCTTGTTCGTTCTGCATATCAATCACCCCTCTCGATTTGTTCTTTTATTATATATGACGACTATTTGTTAAAATAAGTTCCGTCAAACCCGAAATTTTTTTTAATTATATTTTTAAGCTGCGCTCTTGCACGGCTGAGCCTTGATTTCACAGTTCCCTCGGTTGTTCCGGTGATGCGGGCAATCTCGTCATAGCTAAATCCTCTTATATCACGCAGAATAATTATTGTCTTGTGCTCATCACTTAAATAAGTGATTGCCTTTGCGACAATATCTTTAAGCTCATTTTGTTCAAGAGATTGCTCGGGAGTTGGCGAATTATCCTCTATATCCATAGTATAACCGCCGTCATCGGTTTCTATTTCATTTTGAAGAGAGAGGGTTGTTCTGCGCTTCATTTTTTTAAGCTCGTCAAGGCAGGTGTTTGTCGCAACTCTGTATACCCAGGTCGAAAACTTTGAATTTCCGTTAAAAGAGCCGATGCTTTTAAATAGCTTAAGCATAACTTCTTGTGTCATATCGGCGGCATCGTCAGGGTTGTTTGTCATACGGAAAGCGATATTGTAAATCTGTTTAAAGTGCGACTCAATCAGAGCCTCAAATGCGTAGCTGTCGCCGTTTTGAGCCTTTTTGATAAGCGTATTTTCCATCATGACAAATCACCTCTCTTTACCTTTTTACAATACCATATTTGAGTGGTTTTGTCAATCTGAAATGAGAGGCAAAAAGCACAGATGAAAAGCTAAGTATACAAGTAAATATGTTGCTTAAATATACCATAACGCAAAATGCGGGAAAGCCGTATTTTGGCACAAAGAAATATATAACGGCAAATCTTAAACAAAAATCCGCAAGTGTAAAAATCAGCATTTTAAGCTGTTTGCCAAGTCCGTTTAATATATTGCAGGAGATAGAATCCATAAACATAACAGGAAGCAATGGTGCAAGGGTTACAATGAGGCGTGATGCCTGCTCGTTTTTGTAGATTAAATCAGTAACCGAATGCCCGAATGCCATAAAAAACAGACAGGATAGCGTTCCTGCAATGAGCGAGATGCGGTAGACTTTCTTAACGGAGCGGGAGAGATTTCCCCGAATATCTGCTCTTGAAATTTCGGGGATTAAAAGCGACATAACCGAGCCGCATAAGCTAAGCGGCAGTATAAGCTGGGGCATAACCATACCCTTTAATATGCCGAGTGATTCAAGCGCTTGAGAGTGGTTTATTCCGCCACGGCTAAAGGCAGAGAGTAATAAAACCTCTTCTTTAACCCTTAAAGAACTTACGCAAAGAGATGTTATCATAGCGGGTATTGATATGCCGAGTAATTTGAAAACAAGCTCCTTTGAGGAGGCGGCAGAGCGATGTTCCCTTTTATAAAACAGCAAAAGGTAGAGGCAGGATGAAAGCTCCCCGACGCTTATGCCCAAAAATACTGCGGCACAGCCGTATTCTACGCCATAGGGCAGAAAAATTTTTAAAAAGCTCTTTATGGATATGAATTTTATTATCTGCTCAAGTATTTCAGAAGAAGCGGGAGCAATAATTTTTCTTGCGGCGTAAAAGTAGCCCTTTAAGCAGTAGGAAATTCCCATAAACATAACGCTTGGCGAAAGGGTATAAAGGCTGAATCTTGTTCGGGCATCGCCCAGAGTATTTTCGCAGATGTGAGGGGCAAAAATAAAGGTTATCAGCATAACGATAAGGCTTAATGTTACAACCCCGAAAAGCGCAGTGCTCATACACGCAGATACAGAATTAAAATCCTTTTTCTCCATATACTCGGAGGTGATTTTCGAAACGGCAACTCCAAGCCCCGCCGTTGCAAATGTCAGCATAACGCCGTGCACCGAAAAGCCGAGAGATAACAGTCCCATACCCTCTGCTCCTAATGTACGGGAATAGTAAACTCTGAAAATAAAATCAAAGGATTTTGCAAGTATACCCGATAAAGCTAATATAAAAACATTTTTGAAAACAGATTTTGACACACTACCACCCCGATTTTTAATTTAGGTATTTCAATTTTATGCAAGGTGTGGTATAATGATTTCATCTAAGATGATAAAAGACACAATTAAATATCAAAAGAGGTGAAGCCTTTATGATAAACGAGTTTTCAAGAACCGAGCTTCTTTTAGGAAGCGAAAATCTGCAAAAGCTTAAAAATTCCCGCGTGGCGATATTCGGCATAGGCGGGGTGGGCGGCTATACTGCCGAGGCGCTTGCACGAAGCGGAATAGGCAGTATCGATTTAATTGATAATGATACAGTATCGCTTACAAATATCAACAGGCAGATATACGCAACCCATAAAACTGTGGGAGAGTATAAGGTTGATGTCGCAAAGGAGCGTATTCTTGATATAAACCCCGATATAAAAATAAATATCTTTAAAACCTTTTATATGCCCGATACGGCAGACCGGTTTGATTTTAAGAATTACGACTATATCGTTGATGCAATTGATACAGTAACGGGTAAAATTGAGCTTGTAATGCGGGCGAATGAGGCAAACACGCCAATCATCAGCTCGATGGGGGCGGGCAATAAGCTTGATGCTGCAGCGTTTGAGGTTGCAGATATTTATCAAACGTCGGTATGTCCTCTCGCAAGAGTAATGAGAGGCGAGCTTAAAAAAAGAAACATCAAAAAATTAAAGGTTGTATATTCTAAGGAAAAGCCGATTACACCAATGGGCGAAGCGGAAGAGGACAGCACCCGCCGTCAGCTTCCGGGTTCTGTGGCGTTTGTTCCGTCGGTGGCGGGGCTGATTATTGCGGGCGAGGTTATAAAGGATTTAATCCTTTAAATAATCAACTGCAAATTTTGCATAGATATATGCGCCGTAGGGAAGAGCGTCCTCGTCAAACATAACCTTTGGGTTGTGAAGCGGATGCTTTGAATTTCCTGCAGAAAGTGCAATCATTACAGAGGGCACCTTGTGGCTTATATACGCAAAATCTTCAGAACCGCTTGATTTTATAGCGGAATTAAGGTCGCTTCCTTTTATGACCTTTATATCCTTTAAGGCGTTATAGGCTTTTTCGCAAAGAGCCTCATCGTTTATAAGGGTTGGGCAACTGTTTTTAAATATTACATCAGCTTCTGCACGAAAGGCAGAGGCTGTTTTTTTGCATATATCCAAAAGCCGGGTTTTTATAAAATCCCGTGTCTTTTCGTCATATGCCCGCATAGTTCCGCGCATAACGGCACAATCTGAAATGGCATTATACGAGGAATTTGTATTAAGCGATGCAATTGTTAACACTGCGGGCTCGTTTATGGAAAGCTCGCGGGCGCTGATTGACTGAAGAGCAATTATGATATGTGCGCATACATTAAGCGGGTCAACTCCGTTGTTTGGAGAGGCTCCGTGTGTGCCCTTTCCTGAAACCTGAATTTCAAAATAATCTGCGGCAGGGGCGCTTACACCTTTTGGTGCAATTATGGCAGTGCCCGTTTCAAATGGAGTTCCTACCATTGTGTGAATCATCATAGCGGCATCAACGCTCTCTAAAACTCCGTCGTTTATCATATCAAGAGCGCCCTCCAGTGTTTCCTCCGATGGCTGAAACATCAGCTTTACTCTGCCGTTTATGCTCTCTTTTTTCAAAAGCTCTGCAGCACCCAGAAGCATTGCGGTGTGCATATCGTGCCCGCATGCGTGCATATTGTTTTTTGCAGAAAAATCAAGATTGGTTTCTTCTTTTATGCTAAGAGCGTCCATATCTGCCCTTAAAAGAACACATTTATCGCCGCTTCCTATGCTTGCAACAATTCCGCTTTTGCCGCACCTTTCAGGAGTATAACCAAGCTTTGCAAGTTCACTCTCTACAATTTTGACCGTCTTTTTAAGGTCAAAGCCCGTTTCTGCCGCTGAATGTAATTTTCGGCGGATTTTAACAAGATTAAGCATATTTATCACCTCGTCTTTAGTATGGCAATAATTAGAATATTTATGACAAAATGGGAAATAATACATATAAAAAGTCTGAAAGAGTGATAGGTATGGACAAAATTTCTCTCAATGTGAATGAGAATTTAGATGAGATAAACCGAATATTTTCACGCCCTGAAAATTTTGATTTCAAAGTAAGAGAATTTACAACAAAGGTAGCCGGCAAAGAGGTAGCGGGCTTTCTGGCGTTTTATGACGGTCTTGTAAATCAGAATTATATGAACCGAGATATTCTGGGCGGTCTGATTAAAGCAAAGGGCGATGAAAAAGGCGAGATAAGCGATGTTATATTTAAACGCCTTATCTCACTTGTGCCCCTCTTTAAGAATAATGATTTTAATGTTCTTATCGAGATGCTGACCTTTGGGCATTGTCTGGTTTTTATTGACGGTTGTCCCGATTGTTTTGTGGCAGATGTCAAGGGCTGGGATAAACGAAGTGTGGGCGAGCCAATGCGTGAGGCAAGCCTTTCGGGGCCTCAGGAGGCTTTTACCGAGATTATAATGAACAACATTGCGTTAGTGCGCAAAATCTTAAAGGACCCCGACTTAATAACCGAAAACATAAAGGTTGGAACAAAGAGCAAAACGCCCTGTGCCCTTATGTATATAAAAGGGGTAACAAACAAAAAGCTTGTTGAAGAAATACGCTATCGCCTTAATAATATAGAAACAGAATACATCTTTTCGTCAGGGGATATAGAGATGCTTATCGAAACAAAGACATATTTCCCTATGACTTATACCTTAAAGACCGAGCGGCCTGACCGTGCCGCATCTATGCTTGCAGAGGGCAAGGTGGTAATTATCGTTCAGGGAAGTCCCTTTGCTTTGGTTCTGCCGACAACGGCGGCAGATTTGATAGAAACATCAGAGGATAACTATGTCCGTGTGCCCGAGGCAAACTTTATGCGTCTTGTAAGGCTTATGGGAATGGCGCTGTCGGTTTTGCTCCCCGGGTTATTTGTGGCAGTTATGCTTTATCACAGAGAGGTTTTCCCCACAGATTTGTTGCTTAATATCGAGGCAAGCCGTGAGGTTGTACCATTCCCGCTTGTGATAGAGCTTATTCTGATGGAGCTTGCCTTTGAACTTATAAAAGAGGCATCTGTAAGAGTACCAAGCCCCGTAGGTTCGACACTTGGTATTATAGGCGGACTCATTCTGGGACAAGCGGCAGTGGATGCGAACATAGTAAGCCCCATTTCCATAATAATAGTATCTATTGCAGGGCTCGGTGCTTTTGCAACCCCGTCGGTGGAACTGTCACGCTCGATGGCTCTGATAAGATTTATATATATAATCTTTGCGGCAATAGGTGGATTTTTGGGGATTATTGTATCTGTTTTTATCTGTCTTGCTTATATGGCGGCATCAAACACATTCGGAGTACCGTTTTTGTCACCTATCACGCCCAAAGAGAAAAGCTCTGCAATAGATGCGCTTTTGATAAAGCCAATATGGAAAAAAGAAAAACGCCCATATAACTTAAATACCCAAAATCCGCAAAAGCAACCGCACATAAGCCGTAAATGGCTTGGAAAGGATTGAGAATATGAAAATCGGCAAATGGGAGCTTTCCTGTCTTGTGATAAATTCGCTCATATATAAGGCGTTTACCTCTGCGGCATCTGTTGGATGGCTGTATTCAGTTTTAGCAGGGGTGATTTTCCTGATAATTTCAGGGATTGTGCTTAAAATGTACGATAAATTAAAGCAAGGATTTAAAAGATCTATCCTTTCAAGAGGGGTATCGCTTCTGGCGATAATTTACTTTGCGTTTTCGGGAATTTACGCATTGCTTTTAGTATGCGATGCTCTTAAAACCATTGCTTATCAGAATTCACCGCTTTGGTTTACGGCACTGTTTTTAGTAGTCGGAGCGGGTGTAATTCTGTTCTGCGGAAATTCTGCGGTAACAAGGCTACATTCACTTACGGCAATCGGCGGATGCTCTACGATAGTGTTAATATCATTGCTTAGCCTTGTGTATGCAGATGTGCATAATCTTGCACCTGTTTTGGATAATGGCGGAATTGTCAGGGGTATTTTTTCTGCACTTTTTATATACTCGGATATTTTGATAATATTTTTCTTAGACCATGAAAAATGCGGCTATTCATTTAAAAAGACCGTCTTTGTATCGGCGTGCATCGCAGTTTTTGTAAATGTGTTTGCTATCCTCGCCTTTTCGCTTAATATGCCGTATGAAATTGCTCAAAAAATAGAGCTTCCGCTATATCCGCTTACAAAGACGGCGAACTTAGGAAAATTTCCTGTAAGGCTCGATGCTGCATATCAGGTTTCAACTATTGTTTCGGGGCTTTTGTATCTGTCGCTTTGTTTAATGATTATAAAAAACAATATAAAAAAGCTCCCTAAAAAAGCAGGAGTTATCCCAATATGTATCTTGCTGTGCTTCTCTCTTTGCGGGTGCTTTGATGCAAGCGAAGCAGAGGAGCGGGGATATATAATTGCGCTTGGCATCGATAAGGGAGAAAACGAAAAATATAAATATACCTTTCAGGTTTCAAATCCGCTCGAGGCAGGAACAACAATCGGTGCAGAAACAGACAGCGAGAACAAAACCGTTGATAATATAGTGGTTGAGGCGGATGATCTTGATATGGCAGAGGACAGACTAAAAAGCATTCTCAGCAAAAAAGCGGATATGTCGCATCTTAAAGTTCTTGTATATTCCAAAGAAACGGCAAAGGATGATTCAATCACTCACAGCGAGATGCTATTGTATGAAAGAGAGGTGCGCCCCGGAACCAATCTTTGTCTTGCGGAGAATGCAAGTGAGTTTTTGCTCTCGGTAAAGCCGAGCCTTGAAGAGAGCACGGTAAGGTATTACGAGCTGTTTTTCAGGAATTTTGATATACCGCTTGCTCCCGTAACGGAGCTTCGGGATTTTGTAGGCAGAAGCCGTGACAGCGCATATGATGCGGTTATGCCGATTGCGCAGAATAACGGACTTTTCGGCATGGGGATTTTCTCAAAGGGAGTGCTTATTGAGGAGCTTACGGAAGACGAGGTAATAATTTATAAGATGCTTTGCGGTGACTTGAAAAAAGCATCATTTAGCGAAAATCTAAAAAATATATCGAGTAAAAACAAACCTCATATAAAAATTCAGAACAATCAGATTTTTATAAAATTAAAAATCAATGCAGACCCGAATTCAGCCGATATTCTTAAAGGCAAAGCGGAGGATTTTTTGTATAAAACCGCACAGCTTAAATGCGATATATTGGGACTTGGCAGATATGTGAAAAAGCATTGCAAGACTCAAGAGGAATGGGAAAGCCTTAATTTTAAAGACCGACTTCCGTATTATAATTTTTCGGTTGATATATCAATTTAATTAAATTTTGGTTAAAAACTTAAAAAATATCTATTGACATTATATGACAAATATGTTATAATTTTGGTAAAAAATGAGAAATTTTTACGGGAGGTAATATATTATGAAGTCAGTAGGTATGGTAAGACAGCTCGATGAGGTAGGAAGAATTGTATTGCCTAAAGAGCTTAGAAGAACATTTGAAATTGACAACAAGGACTCTCTTGAAATTTATGTTGAGGGTGACAAGATTATTTTAAGAAAGTACGAGCCGGGTTGTCTTTTCTGCGGCAGTGCAGATGATGTTGTAACTTATGAGGACAGACGCATTTGCAAGGCGTGTATCGAAAAAATGTATGAACTTAAATAAGTAATGGTGTGGCGAAAGCCACACCATTTTTTTATTTCACAATAACCATTTCAGCTACTGAATCTTCGTAAATTCTCAAGAACAAACGAACCTCGTTGCCCTCTTCGTAAAGCTCAATATCTGCGGCGGATACCACCTGAATATTGTTTGTCGCTTTAGTCGAGTCATAGAAATATACTGTTGCGTCGCCCGTTGCAAAGTTGCGGATATCTCCGTTGATTGATACATTTACGCTACCTGGGAACTTCTTGGTAACCTTACCGTAAGCACAGGTTAAATCGTCGGATATTTCGGTTATAAATTCGGTTGACTTGTTAGCAACATTAAACAGAACAGTTATAGAATCTATCTCACCGTCCTTGTTTAAACGATACTGAATAATATCGCCCTGCGCAAGCTTTGTTGAACCGCTCTTTATAAGAGTTGTTCTGTCTTCGGCTAAAATATCAATCTTTTGTCCGTTCTGCCATCCGTACAGACGGTCGGTAACAACATAATCCTCTGTCTGAGTTTCAGCAATATAATCAACTACCAAAAGCGGATTTTCTGCTGCAACAAGGCCGGTAGAGCTTGTAATAATAATTACAGATGCAACATAATTTTCCTGAAGGTCATAAACTATTGCGTTATAAGATGAGTTGTTTGAAAGTGTACTGTGGTTTCTTATTGAATACTTGTCAGTATCGGTTCCCGCATCAGAGGGGATGTCAAAGATAATTGTATCTTCTGAAACGCCGACTGTGCCAAGCTTTCCTGAGGCTGACTTGTAAATCATCTCGGTTTCTGCAATGTTTAAGGTAAAGGTTCCCTTGTTCGGCTCGCCTGTACCTGTTCCGTTTGTTGCAGTGTCAATTGCAGTAACCTCGCCCGCTGTGTTTGTTTCATACATTATAAGCTGAGGCATATTTCCGCTTAATGCATCAAAAACTGTATCTGCACTCATCGCATAGGTGTCGTTTAAGCGAAGCTTGTCAGGAGTTGTCGCAATAAGAGTTTCGCCTCCTGCTGTAAATATCTTAAGCTTTAATGTCGTGTTGAATGTGGTTTCTTCAACCGCATCTACAAGGTAGCCATACTTTGATGTTCCTAAAACTTCTGTGTCAACGGTTGCCTTTTCATCAACTGCCGCAATGTTGCCCTCTATATCTAGATAGAATGTTCCTCTGTCATTTAAGTTTATATCGTTGGGGTAGCTTGCCGCTTTCTTGTAGCGTTCAGTACTGCTGCCGATACGATAGCCCTCGTCAGTAACTTCAGTAACAATACCGTTTACAGATGCGTCAGAAACATATCCCTTGATAAGCAAGCTGTCATCACTTATGGTGTAGGAAATAACATTCCATTCACGAAGTGCAGAAAGCTCGATTTCTTCACCATTTTTAAGGAGCGTATAAATTACGCTTGTGTTATCCTCGTCAAATACGAGTGAACCGTTCATATATTTGTCGGTAACTCTGCCCGTAACTGTCGAAACTGTGTCTACTACGATGTTGGTAAAGTGGTTAACAAAAACGATTTCGTAAATTCCGTTAGTGTCAGCATCAAGCAATGTTACATTACCTGCTGTCGGCTTTAACTGTTCGCTTGTTATACCTGTCTTATATTTTCCGTTGTAAATATAAACAGCATCCTGGCCGATTGTAGCTGTCTTTGTTCTCTTATCGGCTGTGGTCTGCCAATATTCAAAAGTCTTTGAAGCATTAACATCGCCGGTAACTGCTACAATATTTTTTGCGGGAACAGTTACAGAATCATTTTTATTGGCTTGCTCGCGGACATTGATAAGTGTCTTGTTGTCGGTAGTCTTGTCAAGTCTTGCGTAGTATAACACATTATAGCCAAGCATCTGCTTTGCGTTTGTGTCGCCTAAATAGAAAAGATTTTCGCCTATCTGAATTCTGTCTTCTGCTGTGGTATTGCCGCCGGTTAAGCCGGTTTCGCCGGTTGCGGTAATCTGACCATAGCCTTTTTCTACATTTAATTTGTCAAGAAGCAGGGTTTTGTCAACAACCTCGTAGGTTACAGAAGAACCAAAGCCTACCTGCTCCATAAGATTTACGGTAAGTGAGTTAAATATAAGCTGAGCAATATCGCCTCTTGTTGCGGGTTTATCGGCAGTTCCCGAAAGACCGCGCAACAACTGATTTGAAGATGCGATATACATATATCCTGCAGGATATCCGCCCTTGTCGGCAGCTGCAGGCTCATAACCCATTGCACGAACAATTATAGCAATTGCCTCTTGTAATAATACCGGATCGTCAGGTCTGAATGTGCCTACATCGTCACCGATTACCATACCCTGCTGATGTGCTACATTTATAGCGCCCGTTGCCCAGTGACTTGCGGGAACATCAGGGAATCCGGTTGAACCCATTGCACTTTTTGCAATATCCTCAAGGCCGACTGAATAAACTGCGACCTTTGCCATTTCGCTTCGGATAATAGCGTCTGATGGGCGGAAAGAGCCGGTTTCGGCGTCGCCGACCATAATCCCAAGTGCGCCTAAAAGCTCCGCCGCCTCTTCGTATTGTGTTCCCGCTATGTCGGGGGCAAGACTTACCCTCATCGTGCTGTAGCGTGAAGCCGCAGGTGTTTCAGCGACAGGAGCGGCTGCCATACCATTGTATTTAGTGCTGTTTTCCGAAATGTTGGTAACTCCTGACGGCTCGTTTGGTTCAGGGATATTTCTTCCCGAAATTTGAGCGGGAGAACCGATTACACTGCTGTTTGAGCGGTGTCCGATTGCATCGGGAGCATCTTCAATAACGCCGTTGTCTGTTATCATCTCTCCCGATACAGCGGTTGACTCAATGTCGTACCCTGTTGCAGTGGCTGGAATAAGTCCAAAAATCATAAACACCACAAGAAACAGGGGAACTGTTTTCTTTAACATTTTTTTACCTCCTATAAAATTATGCTGAATACATTTTTTTGTTATTTACGCTGTTATTTTATGTCGAAGATAAAAAAATACACGGACAATATTATGGCAAGCTTGGGAATAAGAGGATAAAATAAAAAAATAATAAAAATTTTTAAATTTTATGTTGAATTATAATAATATATATGGTATAGTATAAAATAGATAAGTGGAATATTATGTGGTTTTATACCATTTAAGACAAAAAAATCCCTTAGGAGGAAAAGAAAATGAAAAAATTTAAAATTATGTCACTTGTTTTAAGCGTAGTACTTATGTTCTCAAGTATGAGCGTAATGGCAATCACTTTTGACGATGTTGAAAGTGACCCGACTGTTTCATGGGCACAGAACGCTATTCACAAGATGTCCGATGCAGGATACATAAAGGGCTATGAAGACGGAACTTTCCGCCCCTACAGACCTATTACAAAGATGGAATGTCTTATCTTTATGGCAAGAATGCTCGGCTTTGAGAATGAAGATTTTGCTCTTATCAAAGAAGCGGCAATTGCTCAGTATGAAAAAACTGCGGCTAAGTACAACGAAACATACGCTAAAGAAATCAGCTACCTTTTGTACTGCGGAATTTTAGAAGAAGGCGACCTTGTTGACTATGTTTCTGCAACAAATGCAAACACCTCTCTTTTAAGATATCAGGCGGCAATTCTTATGGCAAAGCTTACATCAGCAGATGCTGAAGCTAAAGAATTTGAGGTTCAGGAGCCGACCTATGCAGACAATGATACAATTCCTACAAACGCAAGACCTTATGTTGAATATGTTACAGAAAAAGGTCTTATGAACGGAATGGATGCAAACGAAGCGGGCGAGCCGCAGTTCTCACCGATTACATCGCTTACACGCGCTCAGATGGCAACA
Source organism: Clostridia bacterium (assembly GCA_045661045.1). GTDB lineage: Bacteria > Bacillota > Clostridia > Monoglobales > Monoglobaceae > UMGS1820. Next base: position 7,374 of record JAZREZ010000026.1, on the reverse strand, counting down.
CTTCTTGCAAGAGTTATGGATAAGATTGAACTTACCATTATCACAGGCGAGGTTGAAAAGCTTGATGACGAGCTTATAATCGTAAACAAGGCTGAAATTCCTTTAGCTGATTCTACAACATATTACGGCTCAGTTTCAGAGGGTGACACAGTTCTGGTTATCGTAAGCTGCAACAAAGCTTTGCTTGTTTCACAGACAGAGGGCAAAGAGCCTGAAACCGTTTACGGCGTGATTTTGCAGAAAAATCAGGGTTCAGACGGCAATCAGGTAAAGCTTGGTGACTATGAGGATAACGATATTTTCGAGGTTTATACACTTTCAAGTGATTGCGAGATAAGAGTTGGTTCAACAACTGCATCATTTGCAGACCTTAAGGTAAAGGATTTCGTAGAAGCGGTTGTTAAAGGTTCAAAGATTATTTCTATAAAGACAACTGCAACAAGCGTAACTGTTGAGGGTAAGCTTGTTTCGATTGAAGCATACGAGGATGACACCGTTTACTTAAATGTTGTTGATACAAAGGGTGTTAATGCTAAAAAATACACCGTATCAAATTCTGTAAGAGTTTATCGCGATGGCGAGGATGTTGATATAAGTGATTTGGCAGAGGGTGACCTCGTTACATTAAAGCTCAATTACGGCAAGGTTATTCGTGTAACCGCTACAAGTACATCTGCAAGCGTTAATGCATACCTTACTGCAATCAATATTTCTGCTGACCCGTCAGTTACATTGAGTATCGACGGCGAAGAGGGTGTTTATAAACTCCGCCCCGATGCAAAGATTTATGTTGCAGGCGAGCCAAGCGATATTTACGGACTTCGCATCAACAAAAATATAACTGTTAAGTTTGAAAGCAGCGAAATCAAGCACATCTCAATTTCAACCGCAGGTGTATCTACAACCGGCGAGTTTGTTGGTGAGGTAACTGCTAAAAATACAGGCTACAAGCTGATTACACTCAAGGACGAGAACGGAAACACACGCAGTGTTTACTATAAGTCAAACACAACATTCTTAAACAGCAACGGACAGACTGCAACTATTAAGTCAATCGAGCCGGGTATGAATGTATCAGTTACAGGTGTTGACAACAATGGCATATTTGAGGCAACAATCATCATAATCAAATAAGCTATCCGGTCCACACAGAGAAAAAGGTTTTAAGAGTTTTAATAAGTCTTGAACCAAAATCGTGAAAGACGGACAAGCGTTTTACATCCGATTTAATAATAAGCGATATATCCTCCTCCGCAAAAAGTGCGGAGGGGGATTTTTCATTTATTGTAAATGAAAGTTTGCCCACAGATTCATTCGCTTTAAGCGGGGCGCAAAGCCCATCATAAATGTTATATGATAAGCTAAAAGTTTCATCGCTTTTTAAAGGATAATATAAATCCTTTTCAGCAAAAACGCTGACAGATGATTCTGCATCAGCAACCGTTATTTCTGTAATGGGCGCATCTTTTTCGGTGATACATTTATATTTAAAGTTTTCAAAGCCGTAGTCAAACATTGCCTTGTGGTCGTTCCAATCATCAGGGGCGTTTAAGGTAACACAAATAAGCGTCATTCCGTCTTTTTCTGCAGCAGAAACAAGACAACGCCCCGCTGACTTGGTAAAGCCCGTTTTGACACCGACACATCCCTCGTAATTTCCAAGAAGCTTATTGTGATTGGTAAGGACTCTTGGATATGCTTTTCCCTCACCCTCTATGCGATATGTTTTTGAACGGACAATCTCGCAAAAATAAGGATTTTGCATGGCATAAGCCGTGATTTTTGCCATATCTGCACATGTTGAATAGTGGTTCTCATCGGGTAGTCCGTTCGGATTTGTAAAGTTGGTGTCTGCCGCACCGATTTTGGCGGCAGTTTCGTTCATAAGTTTTATAAAGTCACCGCCTGCCGCTTCGGAAATCGCAACGGCGGCATCGTTTCCTGACGATAGCATAAGTCCGTAAAGCAGTTCCTTTATCGTCATTTTTTCTCCCGCCTGAAGATACATACTTGAACCCTCTACTCCTGATGCGGTATCCGAGATGGTAACCATCATATCTATATCACAATTTTCCAAAGCGCAGATTGCGGTCATTATTTTTGTTGTGCTGGCAATGGGCATTTTTAAATCTGCGGATTTTGAATATAATATACGCCCCGAATTTTTTTCAATCATAATGGCACTCTGTGCCGAGGTGCTGACATTTGCAAGAACAGGAAGATATACAAGCATAAATATTATAAGTAGTGAAATAAGTTTTTTCATTTAAATCCACCTCCTGAATAATTATAATGCACAAAAAGGCGGATAAAAATACTAATGCATAATAATCTTTCTTATTAAGTCAACCGGAAAAATGGTTAAAGCAAGCGATAAAACGCACATCCATTCTTTCATTGTAAGCCCTGCAGTGCGAAGAAGAGCACCGCCGAAATATATCATCAGAATCTGCACCAAAAGTATACCGAGCATTACTATCAGAAACAGCTTGTTAAGTGATATTTTTTCAAACAAATCTATTCCGTCCGAGCGAGTGTTAAATGCATTAAATACGCTTATAAAAATAAAAAAGGCAAAATATCCGCTATAAAAATATATGTTAGATGCATCCGTGCGGAAGACATTTCTTATCACGGGCGATATAAAAAATAACAGACTCAGCGCCGAGATATAAAGGCTGTTTATGATGACGGCGCTCCACATTTTTTTATCCATAAGATTTTCGTCACGCCGTCTTGGAGGAAGAAGCATATAGCTTTTAAGGGCGGGCTCGCCTCCGAATGCAATGGCGGCAAGACTGTCAATCATAAGATTTGTCCATATCATCTGGGAGATGTCAAGAGGTTTTTCGACATTCACAATAGGACCAAGTATAGAAACCGCAACTGCCGCAACATTTATCGTAAGCTGAAATTTGATGAATTTTTTTATACTGTTGTAAATTGTTCTGCCATAAAGCACCGCATTTCTTATCGAGCGAAAATTATCGTCAAGAATAACAATATCAGCCGCAGCAGCTGCCGCTTCTGCACCTCCGCCCATAGCAAATCCCACATCCGCAAGCTTTAATGCGGGGGCATCGTTTACTCCGTCACCCGTCATACCTACAACCATATTAAGAGATTGCGAAAGGCGAACAAGTCTGCTCTTATCAGAGGGCAGAGCCCTTGCCACGACACTGAGGCGAGGCAGAATTTTTTTGACATGATTATCCGTCATTGCACAAAGCTCGTTTGATGTGAGTATTATTCCGTCATTGCTTAAAAGTCCCGACTCCCTTGCGATTGCTTCAGCCGTTTCTTTTTTATCCCCGGTAATCATAACCACCTGAATGCCCGCCCGCTTTACATCTGCGATTGCGGATTTTGCTTCGGGGCGGATTTCGTCACGGATGGCAATAACGCCGACTAAATTCATTTTATCGGGAAGGGTGTTATATTTGCCGTCTGCATATGCTATTGCGATAAGGCGCATTGTCTTTTTTGAAAGCTCGTCAAACACAGAGTTTAAAACTTTATTATAAGTACAATGTGGCAAAATTATTTCGGGTGCTCCCTTTATAAGCGTGATTTTTTTGTTTATGTACGCCATAGAATACTTTTTATCAGACGAAAAAGGAAGATGATTAAGCAAAACTCCGTTTTCAAAATTAAAGTTTTGTCTGCCCAAAAATTCAAGAAGAGCTTTTTCGGTAGCGTTACCGCCGATTATGTTATTACCCGAAAATTTTGCAGAGGAATTATATATACACGAAAGTTTAAAAAGCTCTTTTGTTTCATTTTCAAGTGCCGAAAATGCAGAAAATTCTCTGCCGTCTGCATCAATAAGCTTAAGGACTTTTGGTTTGCCTCTTGTTATTGTCCCTGTTTTGTCCGTAAACAATATGTTTATACCGCCTGCCGTTTCTATTCCTACAAGCTTCCTTACAAGAACATTTGACTTGAGCATTTTTTTCATATTAAGAGAGCAAACTATTGCTATCATAAGCGGAAGACCATCGGGTACGGCAACAACCACAACAATTATTCCTATAATCAAAGCAGACACAAGGTCAGAACAAACAAGAGCCGTGTCGCTGAAGTATTGCGAAATCAAAATGGGATTTAAGTGGTTATTTAAAAACGCATCATTTATAAAGCTGATAAGCACAACTAAAATAGCGCTGATGCACCCGAAACGGCTGATGCTTTTTGCGAGGTTTTTGAGTTTTATTGACAAGGGACTTTCCCGCGAGTCCTCCTGAGCTTCCTCTGTCAGTCTGCCGTAGACAGTAGCATCACCCACAGCCTTTACACACATTACTGCCTCGCCCGAGCAGACAATACTGCCCCTGAAAAGCGCCGATTTACTTAGAAAATCATTAAAATTACAGAAAGAGTATGGTGTTTTTTCAGCCTCTTGGTTTTCTCCGTTTAATGTGGATTGGTTGACGGTGATGCTTCCGTTTATTATCTCGCCGTCTGCGGGTATCATATCTCCTGATTGCAAAAGAACTTTATCACCAACCACTATTTCGTTTATAGATATTTCGGCTAATTTATTATCTCTGTATACCTTACATCTGGTTTTTAAAGCTTCATTTTGTAGCTTTAAAAACGCATTTTCGTTACTGTATTCAGAAAGTGACGAAACAAAGGTAGAAAGAATAACAGATATCATAATCCCCGCACACTCGTGCAAATCAACCTTGCCCATAAATGTAAAGGCAAGATTGATTGAAAGAGCAACCAAAAGCACTATAATAATCGGGTCTTTGAAGCTATCGATATATGTTTTAAGAAAGGTTTTCTTCGCCTTTTGCGTAAGCGCATTAGAACCGTTTTTTGCTCGTGACTCATCTGCCTGATTCGTTGTAAGGCCTTGTATCTCCATAATTTTCACCCTTTCATTTATCTTGTCCTTAAAGAATATGCAGGGTAAAGAGGGTTTATAACTCTACCTGTGGTAGATATTTTTAAAGAGGAAAAGCAAGTGAAAGGGACTTTTCTCTTTAAGGTAGGTTTACAGAGCAATGGGTGTATGTTAAAATAAAATTAAGAAAGGGGCTGAATATATGAACGCAAATGATATGGGCGAAATTATCGCAAAATTGCGAAAAAGAGCAGGTCTTACTCAGCAGGTCCTTGCTGAAAAGCTTGATGTTACGGATAAAGCCATAAGCAAATGGGAAAACGGGCAATGTTATCCCGATATTACGGTTCTTCCAAGGATTGCAAATCTGTTTGGGGTGACCGTTGATTATCTTATGTTTGGCAACAGAAAGAAGATAGTCATTGCAGGGAACATTATAACAGATATTATAAAGAATATTGATATCTACCCAGAAGCTGGTATGCTTGCCAAGGTTTCGGATATCTCCTATACGGTAGGCGGTTGCGTTCCTAATACGGCTATCAGTCTTTCAAAAATAGATGCAAGCATTCCCGTGAGCGTTATAGGCAGAGTGGGAACTGATGAAAACGGAAGATATATTGTATCCCAGATGCAGAAATACGGCATAAATGTAAATGACATAAAATATTCGGAGGGCGTAGCTACAAGCTTCTGTGATGTAATGAGTATGCCATCGGGTGAGCGTACATTCTTTCATAAAAAGGGTGCTAATGCTGAGTTTTGTCCCGATGATGTAGATATAGAAGCTCTTGACTGTGAGATTTTTCATATAGGGTATATTTTGCTTCTTGATGCTTTTGACAAAGAGGATGCAAAGTACGGAACGGTTATGGCAGGATTTTTGAAGAAGCTTCAGGATAAGGGGATAAAAACTTCCATAGATGTTGTAAGTGACAGTGATGCGGAAACCTATGGTGCTAAAATTATTCCTGTTTTAAAATACTGTAACTATGTTATTATGAATGAAATCGAGTGCTGTAATGTATGGAATTTACCAGCCTATACAGAAAACGGAGAGTTAAACCGTGAAAATATTAAAAAGGCTATGAAACTGATGGCAGAAGAGGGTGTCAGCGAAAAGATAATCATACACAGCAAAAAGGTTTCGTTTGCACTTGACAAAAAGAGCGGTGAATTTACAGAGGTTCCCTCTCTCAAAATTCCTAAAGAAAAAATCAAAGGCAGCGTAGGTGCAGGAGATGCGTTTTGTGCAGCAAGTCTTTATGGTTTATATAACGGATTTTCTAATAAAGAGATTTTGGAATTTGCATCTGCTGCTGCGGCATGTAACTTATTTGCAGAAAACTCAATAGACGGAATGAAATCAAAAAGTGAAATATATAAAATAGCAGACGAATATGGGAGGTTATAGTTATGACAAGAGACGAATTTAACAGACAGGTAAAGGCGGCACTTGAGTTTTATGAGAAAGCAGGAATTATACTCAGCGAAGAGGAAAAGAAAAACATTGAGGTTTGCGACCACGGTATCGGAATGGTGGAAAAGGTAGGTCTTCAGCTCCTTACATATATAAATACTGAGCGTGTTTGTGCTAAGGAAATGGTATTAACTCCGGGTCAGACCTGTCCTGAGCATAAGCATGTGCCCACAAACGGAATGGAGGGCAAGGAGGAAACCTTCAGATGCAGATACGGAAAGGTATATCTCTATGTACCGGGTGAGGGAAACAAAGAAGATATTCAGGCTCGAATTCCCGAAACCGATGTAAGCGTTTTCCACGAAATAGTTTTAAATCCTGGTGACCAATATACCATAATGCCTGAAACATGGCATTGGTTCCAGGCGGGTGAAGATGGTGCTGTAATTTCTGAATTTTCAACCAGAAGCACAGATGAAACAGACCAGTTTACCGATAAAAGACTTATAAGAGAACCACAGATAGAGGATTAAGAAAGGGAAATAGATATGCTTGTTAATTTAAATGATGTATTATTTGATGCACAGAAAAATAATTATGCAGTAGGACTTTTTAACGCAACAGATACAGATATGCTTGAAGCGGCAATTTCTGCTGCGGAGGAAACTCGCTCGCCAATTATAATCGGAACGGCAGAGGTATTACTCCCTTATGGTGAGCTTCAGGTTATGGGTCCTGCACTCGTTAATGCTGCAAAGAATGCAACAGTTCCCGTAGTTGTTCATTACGATCACGGACTTACTTATGACAGATGTTTAGAGGCTTTAAAAATTGGCTTTAGCTCGGTTATGTATGATTGTTCAACCGATAGCTATGATGAGAATGTAAAAAAGGTAAAAGAGATGGCAGAGATTGCTCATTCTTACGGAGCGACAATTGAGGGTGAGCTTGGTCATGTAGGTGACAACGAAGGCTCAGAGGAAGGAAGTTCACATCTTGAGGATCCTTCAAAGTACTATACTGATCCCAAGCAGGCTAAAGATTTTGTCGAAAAAACAGGAGTAGATGCGTTGGCGGTTGCAATAGGTACCGCTCATGGTGC
>JAZREZ010000025.1:0-6909 GCA_045661045.1 Clostridia bacterium | reverse complement strand
TCTGCCACCTGTTGTCATATCCTTATCATAATATGCGGAAATTGAATAGCCGCCGTCCAATACATCATTTAACGAAATCAGCGAATAACCGCCCTCTACCACTGATGCTCTTTTGTAAACCTGAACCTTGTCACTTATCTTGTAAGTTTTATTGTTTGCGGTAATGCTGTCTGCCGTAATTTCCGTTATCTTGCCCGAAACACCTATCAGGCTTGATACCGTATCGGGCTTTTGCAAGCTTCCCGATATCTTCACCGCGCCCTTGGTGTTTGCGTTGTATTCGCCCTTTAGTGTCGCCTGATAAGGATTTCCGTCTGCTATATATTCAATAGAGGTATTATTCCCGCCAGCTTTAAGGCTTGTTATTATACCAAAGGTTGCCGCATCGTTTGTCAGATTATCGAGAATCAGCTTTGATATCTCGCCCTCTGAATTTCTGCTTGAGTATAACACTGACGACGACTTTATCATAAGTCCGTCAAGTCTTTGGGGGTAAACCTTGCTATATGCCCCGCCGTCTACATCTATTATGTTTATGTTGCGCGAAAGCTTTGTGCTGCCCCATTTTCTGTTGCCCCAATCAAATGTACCCGACACATTGGCGCTTTTTTTCACAGTTACAAGTCTTGCATAACCATTTTTAAACGAAAGCTCTACTACACTATTAACTTTGTCGCTGTAATTTTTATCGGTTATATACTCATACTCAATGCCGTCGGGCTGTACAATTTTTACATAATAATTAGTAGAAGTAGTTATATCACCCGTCGAATAACTTTTTGTTCCGGTTTCTGTGAGGTATCCCGAAATTCCGTCTGCCGATGCACCCGGAGTGATTACATCTGCAACCTTGTTGCCTCTGCCAAGCAAAAGCGTAACTGTATCGCCATACTCAAAGCTTCCGCCTGAATAAAGCTTGTTAAACGCTGCACTGCCCTCTATCTCGTAATCCTTTCCCGATACTGTAACAGATGTCAGCACATCTCTGTTTGGAGTTGCTTTTTCGTAAATTCCCGTTACCTTGTTTGAATATGCCATAAGCATATTCAAATCCTTAAGATAATACACCACATCATAATTCTGAATATCAGCAATAGTTGCCGCCGCTCCGTTTCTTGAAACCGAAACGCCATCCTCTACTGAGAATGCTTCTCGTGCACTCCCGTTTATCTCGGTTACGGGGCCTGCTACATTACCCTTTCCATAAGTTACATAGTCAACGCCGCCCGTACTTGATTTGCTTACAATCAGCTTGTCGCCGAGTTCTAACTGTGCTTTGAGCGAGGCGAATGTCATTTTGCTCTTACCCTTATATGCGGTAGTGTCATCCGAAATTTCAATCTGCGAAACCGCTCCGTTCTTATACGCCATAACTCTGTCACTTAAAACCGAGTAGACTATATATTCCTGCGCGCTTGCCGCACTTTCGGGGACAAACCCCGCAAGAATGCCCGAATCCTTAATCACTGCATCACCTTTTTTGCCGATTTGAGAAAGGTCAAATTTCTCATCAATGGTATAGGTTCCGTTTGATGTAAAGATTTCGTTTGATGCTATTGCACTATCCTCTCTGCTGCTTGCAACCAGTGTTACATCGCTTTGAATGCTTGCATCAAAAACAGATACAAGTGCGTTTTGCTGATTTTTCTGTCTGGTTTTTAAGGTATTGTAAACAAGCTGTGCCACTTGTCTTCTTGTCATTGCCTGACCTGCGCTGCAATCTACCTTATCCGTCATATCAAGATTGTTGGCAAGCCCTATCTGTCCTGACGGCCACGCCGCTCCGAAATCGTCGTCTGTATATCCAAGCACCCTCAGCATAATAGTGATTGCCTCTTCATAAAGCACGGTGTTTTCGGGTTTGAATGTTCCGTCGGGGTAACCGCTTACTATTCCGCCGGTTACGCCTACTCTTACATAAGGCGCCGCCCAATGCTTATATGTCACATCAGGAAACGGCGAAATTGCGAGGCTGACTGCCACGCTGTTCTTGTGACTTGACGCATTTACTGCTATCTTTGTAAACTCTGCTCTTGAAACACAATCGTCAAGCCTTAAATTGCCGTCCGGGTCTCCCGACATAATATTAAATTCCGACAAGAGATTATACATCCCGCTGTTTGCAAGTGCACTTGTGCCGACAAGCATTCCAACAAGCAATATTGCAATAATTTTTTTCATAATTTCCTCCTACTCATATCTCAGGGCATCTATCGGATTGAGCCTTGCCGCATTCCTTGCGGGAAGATAACCGAACATTATTCCTATTCCCACCGAAACACCGAATGCAACCACGATTGCCCCAACCGACGGAACTGCCGTAAGCCCTAAAAGCTTGCCCCCGAATACTGCAATCAATGAACCGATTATAATTCCCAACACGCCCCCCAGACCACTGACCGTGCCTGCCTCTATTACAAACTGAGTCATTATCGTTCCGTTTTTTGCGCCAAGGGATTTTCTTATTCCGATTTCACGGGTTCGCTCCGTTACAGATACCAACATAATATTCATAATCCCAATACCGCCAACCAACAACGATATTCCTGCTATGCACACAAGCAAAAGCGTCATTGTATCTATCATCTCGGTTGCCGTATCAAGAATCTCGGTCATTCCGCTAACCGAAAAATAATCGTCGTCACCTATCTTTTCAAGAAGCTTTGCCTCTAAAAAAGCTATGGCATCTTCAACCACTTCTTCAGATTTAGCAGTTAATGTATATGAGCTTATATAACTGCTCGACCCCGCCCTTGAGGCTGTTGTATATGGAATATAAATTACATTATCGGCGCTCGTGCTTGTAGAACCAGCCGTTTCCTCGAGCACACCTATTATGTTATAGCCTACTCCGTTTATCTTAATTGAATTGCCAAGCGCCGACTGACCGCCAAAGAATTCTTTTTCTATATATGTGCCGACTATGCAGGATTTTGAATATGTCTTCATATCCATATAATTCAAAAATCTTCCCTTTGCTATTTCAAGCTGCTTCATATCGGCATATTCCTCGCTGACACCTGTCACCGAAGTCATAACACTATCCGTTCTGCCTGCCGTTTTAACAGTCGCCCTGCCGAAAGACACCGAGGGAGATACCCCTTCTAAAAGTTCGGGGTTGTCGTCACGCAATTTATAGATATCTTCTTCATAGACAGTTCGGCTGCCGCCTCGGTTCTGAACATTGAGTGTTATTGTTCGCATTCCGATTTCTTCAAAGGCGTCGGTTATCATTCCGGTCATTCCGTTCATAAGACTGACTAAAATTATAACTGCCGCAACTCCTACAATAATTCCAAGCATAGTCAAAAACGAACGCATCTTATCATACAAAATATTGGAAAGCGCAAGTGCAAATGATTTTTTAAGACTCATACCCTCTCCTCCTCTGCATTGTATGCCACTGCAAATTTCGTTATATCAGGCGCTCCGTCATACACTACTTTGCCATCGTGAACACGGATAACCCTTTCTGCCTGTGCCGCAATATTATTATCGTGAGTAATTAACACTATGGTATTACCCTCTTTATGCAACTTTTTCAAAAAGTTCAAAACCTCTTTGCCCGTTCTTGAGTCAAGTGCACCCGTCGGCTCGTCTGCCAATATAATCGAGGGATTGCCTGCAAGCGCTCTTGCAATAGACACTCTCTGTTGCTGGCCGCCCGACAACTGCGACGGCATATTCTTAGCCTTATCCGAAAGTTCTACTCTCTCAAGAGCTTCCATCGCTCTCTCTGCCTGTTCTTTCTCGGAAAGCCCTGCATACAGAAGCGGAAGCTCTACATTCTGACGAACATTCAGCTTCGGAATGAGATTATACTGCTGAAATATAAAGCCAAGCTTCTTATTTCGAATTTCTGCCTGCTCATCATCTGTCATATGGCTGACATCCCTGCCGTCTAAAAAATAACTCCCCGATGTGGGAACATCAAGACAACCTATTATGTTCATACAGGTGGACTTTCCGCTTCCCGACTGTCCCACTATCGCAAGAAATTCACCTTTATTTACTGTCATTGAAATTCCGTCTACTGCACGAACCTCAGAATCGCCCATCTGATAAATTTTATATACATTCTTAAATTCTATTAACGGCGTCATTATCTCATACCTCCGCCAGGCATTCCGCCCTGACGCATACCACCACTCGGCATTCCGCCCGGACGCATACCGCCGCTCGGCATTCTGCCGCCCATCATTCCCGGCATCATCATTTGATTTCCATTGTCTGCGCTCGGTGTTACATAAACGGTATCGCCCTCGGATAATCCCGAAAGTATTTCTACAAACATATCATTTGTTATACCCGTTTCAACCTGAACGGTTTTATAACCCTCGGGTGCTCTGTCCTCTTGCTTCTCTTTGTTGCCCTTTACATAAACCGTGTTGCCTCTGTTCACTGCGTTAACAGGAACAACAAGCGCATTCTCGGATTCATTGATAGTTATTCTCGCTTCTATGTTCATTCCGGGTAATAAGTTATCGTCAAAATCCTCTATGCGCACCTTTATCGGATATGTGGTAATTCCGTTTGTGCCGATTGTTCCGTTAATACTTACATTCTCAACAATGCCTTTGTATGCTCTTCCCTCTACTGCATCTGCGGTAATGGTTACCTCCTGACCTACAGACATTTTTTTAATGTCAAGCTCGTCGACATTGAGTTCAAAGCAAAGACTGCTCATATCATAAATTACAACAAGTGCCTCTGATGCTGAATTTCCGTTTTCAATGGTGTCGCCCGCTTTTTTGTTCTTGCGGACAACCGTTCCCGAAATGGGAGCTTTGATTGTATAATTATCAAGCTGGTCATACAGCTTATCTCTCTGCAGATACGCCTCCTGAAGCGAAAGGTTAGCATTTTCAACTTGATCCTCTACACTATCCGAAGTAATTATTGCAAGGGTTGTTCCATTACTTACATTGTCACCCCTTACAACCGAAACACGAGCAACTGTCCCGCTCACCTTAGAGGTAATCGTTTTTGTTCCGGCTGACTCAAGTGTACCAATGTCGTTACACGCATATTCGCCAACCATTGCAGTAACCGCATCTCCTGCCGAAACCGCTCCGGGATTGGTTGTTTCTATCGTTACATACGAAACACGCATACTGCCCACTGTCGTTTCACTGCCCGTGCTCACCGATATGACTCTGCCCGAAAGCACCGTTCCCGTCTTTACGAGGGTGATGCTTGCCGCTTCACCTGTATGTATATTTTGTGCATCCGCCGCATTAAACGGAACGGTCGCCTTAATAGTTGTATTATTTACAACATCAGCAATTTTAGCTCCCGAATTTATCTCATCACCTGCAGATACATATACCGCCGTAACCGTTCCCGCAATTGTAGACTTTACTGTCAAATCTGAAATCGAATCATAGGCGTTTGTATAGTTTTTCTCCGCACGCTGAATGCTAAGGTCCGAGCTTTTTATGCTGTTGGCGGTGTCGGAGGAGTCAATTTCGTATAAAATCTGATCCTTTTCTACTATGTCGCCCTCTTCAAAATCAGCAGAAAGTATCTCTCCCGATACAAGAGGAGTTACCGAATATTCAGCGTTCGCCTCAACCACCGAACTGCCTGTAATACTTTCTGAAATCGTCATTCTCATCGCTTTTGCTTCGCTTGTGGCGAACTCTCTGCCTTTCTTTTTGCCGCCGAGTCCCGACACAACAATTGCAATAACCAAAGCAACTGCTATTACCGCTGAAATTATCTTGTGCTTTTTTATAAAGCTCCACGCCTTATGTCCTGCTCTCTTTAAAATTTTGCCAAATTTACTTTCGTGCAATTTTCGGATAATATCTTTTATTTTGTTGAGCATTTGCACACAACCTTTCCATTATATCATAGTTACTAATTATAGCTGATAAATATTAAAAAATTAGGGTAAAAAAGTAAATAATTTGTAAACATTAAAAAATCGGAGGATTACTCCGATTTTTTAGGTACATAGCTGATTAAAACTTCGGTTTTTCCCTCTATTGTGTAAAACCCGAGCGCCGCAGGAATAAAAATACTGTCGCCTGCTTTAAAGTCCATACTTCCGCCGTCATACACAATTTTACCGCTGCCCTCGATGCAGTTGAAAAGTTCGTATGTATTATTTATTATATTATGCTTTGTTGCTACTTTAAATCTTGTCACCGCGAAAAAGTCGCAATATACTAAAACACTTACCTCCGTATCATTAACCATTGTTGTAGCGGCTACCGCTTTTTCATTTCCCTCAATATCGTCAAGATTTGAAACCATAATAGCTTTTTCGGTATGAAGCTCACGCTTGTTGCCGTCTTTATCTACACGGTTATAGTCATAAACTCTGTATGTAGTATTTGAGCTTTGCTGAATTTCTGCAATCAAAAGCCCTTCGCCGATTGCGTGTATGGTTTTTGCGGGAATAAAGAATGTGTCACCCTTTTTAGCGGGAACAAAATTCAAAAGCTCTTCTAAGGTTCCATCTTCGATTGCTTTTTTAAACTGCTCTCTGGTTGTGCCGTTTTTCAAGCCGTAGACAAGTTTCGCATCAGGCTTTGCATCAATTATATACCACATCTCAGTTTTGCCGAGAGAGCCGTTTTCGTGAAGCTCCGCAAATTCGTCATCAGGGTGAACCTGAACCGAAAGATTGCTGTTGGCATCAAGAAATTTTACAAGCAAGGGAAATTCGTCTATGTCACAACCAAGCATATTTTCTTTATCCGACATAATGACTTCTTTTAATGTTTTGCCCTTGTGCTCGCCCTCTGCCACGAGAGAAAGTCCGTCATCGTGACACGAAATTTCCCAACTTTCTGCCGCAAAGTTATCCTTTATATTTTTGTTGTACTTATCCTTTAAGGCACTTCCGCCCCAGATATATTGTTTAAATACGGGTTCTGTTTTAATTGGTGTTATCATAAA
>JAZREZ010000024.1:0-7507 GCA_045661045.1 Clostridia bacterium | reverse complement strand
AAAGAATTTGCAAACTTTTCTATCTGGTTGCCCGCATCGTTTACATAAAATTCTCTTGTAACCTCGTAGCCCGCATATTCAAGCACAGATGCAAGACAATCGCCGAGAGCGCCTCCTCTTGCATTACCCATATGCATAGGTCCGGTTGGGTTGGCACTTACAAATTCAACCATTACCTTTTTGCCCCTGCCAAGCTCTATTTTGCCGTAATTCCCGCCCTGAACCTCAATTTCCTGCATGGTTTCGTAGAGCCAGTTCGGCGTTAAATAAAAATTAATAAATCCCGCTCCTGCAACCTCTGTTTTTTCTATGTTTTTGTCCGCAGGAATGTTTTTAACAATTGTTTCAGCAATCTGTCTTGGCGCCTGATGCAAAGCTTTTGCCAGCATCATCGCAATGTTACACGCAAAATCGCCGTGTTGCTTATCCTTTGGAACTTCAAGGCGTATTTTATCCGAAATTTCTATATCATCGCCCGAAAACTCACCATTTTTAACAGCTGTTAAAAACGCCTGTTCTATAAGTTCTGCTACCTTGTTTTTCATACTTTCAAAAGTGCTCATAATTCTTTCCCTTTCGTTTTATAGCGGTTCAATTCTTATGTTAAGTGAATTTTTGCAAAAATTCTCATTGTCTGCATCTATTGTGTAGTCAACCCTTAATCTGCCCGAATTTTCATTAAACTCAAAATCAACATCAAGCGTATTAATCTGCGCACCAATCTCGCCGTACGGCGTAGGATAGAGGCAGAGATTACGCTCGCCCTTGATATAGTCAAGCTTCATATTAAATCTGCCCTTGCGGCTGACCACCACATTGTTTTCCCATACCTTTATTGTAGTAGTGGTATCAGGAAACCCCGTCATTTCACTTTCCTCATATATAATATAATATTTATCGTGTATCTTACCAAGTCTGCCCTGAGTCTGAAGCTCAATCGGTTCATCCTTTTCGCCGTCAATCTCCTGATAGGTCTTGATGCTTATTAAAACATTGTTATCCATAATTATCAATATCTTTCTATGTCAATTTTAGAAACTTCGCCCTCGATGCGCCTTTCTAAGAATAAGCTTCCAAGCTCGCTGAAGCCGTCTGTTGTATCGCTGACATAATACTCGGTTTTACCAAGCTCTCTGTCACTTAACGCATCGTTCTTTAAAAGAAACTCTTTAGCAAAAATCGCCGTTTCTTCGCCCGCATCAACCAGGGCAACATCTTCTCCCATAACGCTTGCGATTTCCTCTTTTAAAAGCGGGTAGTGAGTGCAACCCATAATCAGTGTATCAACGCCCGCATTTTTGATGTCCTCTAAATATTCTTTTGCAATTATCTTAGAAACCTGCGTCTTTGTATAACCGTTTTCAACTATCGGCACAAACATCGGGCACGCCTTTTGAAAAACCTCAATTTCGGGATTTATGGCTTTTATTGTATCCACATATTTGCCCGATTTTATTGTTCCCGCCGTACCGATTACGCCGATTTTGTTATTTTTAGTTTTTGCTGCAGCAGCTGTGCAAGCGGGATTTAATACCCCGATAATCTCGGTGCTTATATCCGATTGAATTTCGGGAAGCGCCGCAGAGCTTGCCGTTCCGCAAGCAATAACTATAAGCTTTATATCAAAGCTCTCTAAAAAGTTTATATCCTGGCGCACATACTTAAGAAGTGTTTCCTTGCCTCTTGTACCGTAAGGAACTCTGCCGGTATCACCGAAATATATTATGTTTTCGTTCGGCATAATTTCCATTACCTTTTTTACGCAAGTAAGACCGCCGAGTCCCGAATCAAAAATCCCTATGGCTCTGTTATCCATAACCTTTACCTCGCATACTCTATAAGCTTATCCAGAAGTTCAGGGATTGGCATCCCGCTCTTTTCCCAAAGCTTTGGATACATACTGATTGATGTAAATCCAGGAAGTGTATTTATTTCATTAAGCTTAATCGCTCCTGTTTCTTTATCTACAAAAAAGTCTACCCTTGAAAGACCTTGACATTCGCAAATTTTATATGCTTTAACTGCATATTCACGGATTTTATCCCGTGTTTCGTCATCGACTGGAGCAGGCATTAAAAGCTTTGAATTTTCGTCATTGTATTTTGCATCAAAATCATAAAATTCAGCCGCAGGCAGAATTTCGCCCAGAACGGGTGCGCAAATCGGTTCTTCGTTACCCATAACGGCAGACTCTACCTCTCTTGCATTGACCGCTTCTTCTACAAGCACCTTGTAATCGTGAACGAACGCAAGCTCTAATCCCTTTTCAAGCTCTTCTCTGTTAGTTGCTTTGCTGATGCCGACAGAAGAACCCGCATTTGACGGCTTTACAAAGCACGGATAACCAAGCTTTTCTTCTATCTCGGCAATTTTGTTTTCGTTTTTGCGAACCTCTACCCAGTCAGCCTGAGGTATTCCCGCCTCTTTAAACAAAATCTTCGCAACGCATTTATCCATACACATTGCACTGCCGATTACTTTAGGGCCTACATATGAAATTCCCGCAAGCTCAAAAAGTCCCTGGATTGTTCCGTCCTCGCCGTTTTTGCCATGCATCGCAGGAATTGCCACATCTATCCTGATATTCTTTACTCCGCCTTTATCGAAAACAAGTATTCCGTGAGTTGCTCTGTCCGGAGAAATTATTGCAGAAGAATATTTATCCGCATCCGTATCAAAATTCTTGATATCATCAAGAGCACCATCAAAATACTTCCATTCGCCGTTTTCGGTAATTCCTATCATATGTATGTCATATTTATTTTTATCAAGGTTTGCTATAACAGTTCTTGCAGAAACCAAAGACACGCTATGCTCGCTGGACACTCCACCGAAGCACACGCAAACGCTGAGTTTTGACATTTATTTCACAGCCTTTCATTCGCCATTTTCTCATTATATATTGTAACTCTATTCACCAAAAAAATCAATATGTATAAATACTAAATATATGTTAAAAATATATTAAATTACCGATTTTGGCTATAAAAGGAGCTTATTATGACAATAAAAATCCAAAAAATACTTATTTTTTTACTTATCGCAACACTTTTAGTCGGCGTTTTTGCACTTTCGTACATTTTTAACCTGAAAAGTGGAGTAGCAGACAGCGTACTCAGGCTTCATATAGTGGGTGCAAGCGACAGTGAATACGACCAACGCCTTAAAATTTGTGTAAGGGATAGAATACTTTCAGATTTTGGCGAAACTCTTGAAAATCTGCCCAACAAAACAAATGCGGTCAGCTGGGCAAAAGAGCATTTAAATGAAATCCGCGACTCTGCAACAAGCGAACTTAAAAGGCAAGGCTGTTATCTGCCGGTTTTCGTTGAGGTTGGAAAAACGGATTTTCCCACAAAGAGCTATGGCTCGGTTGCTCTGCCCAAGGGAACATATACGGCACTTAATATAAAAATCGGAAATGCCTCGGGGCAAAACTGGTGGTGCGTTATGTATCCGCCACTTTGCGTAACCGACAAGACTGCAGAAATTACGGACAAATCAAAGCAGTATTTAAAGGATACCCTGACGAATGCAGAATATAATTTAATCACCGAAAATCCCACAATAAAAATAAAGTTCCGCATAGCAGAACTTTTAAATTGAAATAGCTTTTCGCATTTGCGAAAAGCTATTTTGTTTTATTTTTGTATAATTCCTCTTTTTCCTTCGCCTACATTGTAGTTCTGAAGAAGATTTATATTATCAAGCACCTTGCCTGTACCAAAGGTTACGCATTCTTCGGCATCGTCGGCAATTATAGTTTTTATTCCGGTTTCATTCTCGATAAATCTGCTCATTCCGTAAAGAAGCGAGCCGCCGCCCGTTAAGATAATTCCTCTTGCGCTTATGTCACCTACAAGCTCGGGTGGGGTGTCCTCTAAAACACTCTTGATTTTTTCTACAATGATGGTCGCAACCTCTGAAATCGCCTCATACATCTCATCAGATGTAACCTGCAAAGTCTTTGGAAGTCCCGAAATAAGACTTCTTCCTCTTATATCCATAGCAAGAAGCTTGTCGCGCTTTATAACGCAACCAATCTTGATTTTAAGCTCCTCTGCGGTTCTCTCGCCGACCAGAATATTATACTTTCTGCGTATGTATTTGATAATAGCCTCATCAAACGCATCGCCCGCAATCTTTAAAGATTCGCTGTGAACAATGCCTCCGAGTGAAATTACCGCAATATCACTTGTGCCGCCGCCGATATCAACAAGCATACTTCCGCAAGCCTGCGAAATATCAATACCAACACCGATTGCCGCCGCAAGCGGCTCTTCAATAAGATGCACCTTGCCCGCACCTGCCTGCATAGCCGCATCGATTACCGCTCTTTCCTCAACCTCGGTAACTCCGCTTGGAACGCAAATAACCACACGAGGCTTAAAAAGCGTAGACATAATCCCGCCCTTTGTCGCTCTTTGGATGAAATATTTAAGCATACGCTCTGTCACGGTATAATCAGAAATAACGCCCGAGCGAAGCGGTCTTACTGCAACAATGTTCCCGGGAGTTCTGCCAAGCATCTGCTGAGCCTCAGTTCCCACCGCCAAAAGACGATTGGTATCCTTGTCTATGGCAACCACAGACGGCTCCTTTGCTATTATTCCTCTTCCCTTTAAGTATACTAAAATCGAGGCAGTGCCAAGATCTATGCCAATATCCTGTCCTAACATATCTTTCTCCTTTTACTACTATCCGAAATTACTGCAACAATGTTACAGCAATGTTACAACTTTGTTACAAAACTTATAATAACATATATTTTTCATTCCGTCAAGGTAATTATAGCATATTTTATTTTATCTCTCAACGAAAATCGCCATACAAATTACGACAGATAAATTAAAAAGGCTCCCGCAGGAGCCTTTTATGTTAGCAGCAGCCGTTGTTGCAACCACAGCTGTTATTGTCATTTCCGCAGCCGCAGAAAATGAGAATTATTAAAATGATAATCCAAAGACAGTTATTATCACCAAAGCAACCATTACCAAAACCCATAACAAGACCTCCTTTTATTTTTTGGGATACATAATTCCGTATGAATTATGTAGTGCAAATCAAATTAGTCACAACAGCAGTTGTTTGAGAAACTGCGACCGTTGTTTTCCTCGCCTCCGCAGCAGCAGAAAAGAATTACTAAGAGAATGATAATCCACCAACAATTGTTACCGCACATATTTTTGCACCTCCTATTTTGTTTTCACTTTATCATACGCCAAAGTTCTTTTTTGGTTACAATATTTAAATAATTTTTTATTTACAAACCATATCTGTTTATGGTATTATATTCTTATATAAACTTTGAAAAGAGGTATCCGAATGAAAACCGATATCGAAATTGCTCAGGGCGCTAAAATGCTCCCCATTAAACAGATTGCAGAATCCTTAAACATCAAGGAAGATGACCTGGAATTTTACGGCAAGTATAAAGCGAAACTATCTGATGACTTTATAAACAGCCAAAAGGACAAAAAAGATGGTAAGCTTATTTTGGTTACTGCCATAAATCCCACCCCCGCAGGCGAGGGTAAAACTACCGTGACTGTTGGTCTTGGACAGGCTATGCCCAAAATCGGCAAATCCTCAATTATTGCTCTGCGTGAGCCGTCAATGGGCCCCGTTATGGGCGTAAAGGGCGGTGCGGCAGGCGGCGGCTACTCCCAGGTTGTACCTATGGAGGATATAAATCTTCACTTTACGGGCGATATGCACGCAATAACTGCGGCTAACAACCTTTTATCAGCGGCGATTGACAACCACATTCACCAGGGCAACGCCTTAAACATTGATGCCCGCACGATTTCCTGGAAGCGTTGTCTTGATATGAACGACAGAGCTCTCCGTGAGGTAGTTGTGGCACTCGGCGGTAAAATGAACGGCTTCCCCCGCTCCGACGGTTTTATGATTACTGTTGCAAGCGAAATTATGGCTATCCTTTGTTTAGCTTCCGATACAAACGACCTTAAAAAACGCCTTGCGTCAATCGTTATCGGTTACAATATGGAAGGTAACCCCGTAACTGCAGGCGATTTACAGGTTCAGGGTGCTATGGCGCTTCTTTTGCACGATGCAATAAAGCCAAACCTTGTTCAGACACTTGAAAACACTCCTTGTCTTATGCACGGCGGACCTTTTGCAAATATTGCTCATGGTTGTAACTCAATTCGTGCTACAAAGCTTGGTTTAAAGATTGCTGACTACTGCATTACAGAGGCAGGCTTTGGTTCTGACCTCGGTGCAGAGAAATTCTTTGATATAAAATGCCGCTTTGGCGGACTTAAACCCTCTTGTGTTGTTTTAGTTGCAACTATCAGGGCACTTAAATATAACGGCGGCGTCTTAAAAGCAGACCTTAATAACGAAAACTTAGATGCACTTAAAGTCGGTATCGCAAACCTTTCAAAGCATATCGAAAATATGCACAAGTTCGGACTTCCCGTTGTTGTAGCACTTAACAGATTCTATACTGACACGGATGCAGAGCTTGATTTTGTAACAGAACATTGCAAAGCTTTAGGTGTAGAGGTTTCTCTCTGCGAGGTATTTGCAAAAGGCGGCGACGGCGGTATAGACCTTGCTGAAAAGGTTGTAAAAACCATTGACGAAAAAGATGGTGCTGACACCTTTGCTCCAATATATGACGAAAATCTTTCTATAAAAGAAAAGATTTCAGCAATTGCCGAAAAGATTTACGGCGCAACGGGCGTAAACTATACACCCAAAGCCGAAAAGGATATTAAGACACTTACCGCTTTTGGTTTTGACAAGACACCTGTTTGTATGGCAAAGACACAGTATTCGCTTTCAGATAACCCTGCACTTCTTGGCAGACCTGAAAACTTTACTATCACAGTGCGTGAGGTTCGTTGCTCGGCGGGCGCGGGCTTTGTGGTAGCTCTTACGGGTGATGTTATGACAATGCCGGGACTTCCTAAAGTTCCTGCGGCAAACAATATGGATATTGACGAAAACGGTACTATTACAGGATTATTCTAATGTTTATAGCTAATTCATACGACATTATTATTATCGGCGGCGGTCATGCGGGAATTGAGGCGGCTTTTGCCGCCGCAAGACTCGGGATGCGCACCTGCATATTTTCAATAAGTCTTGACTCGGTGGCAAACCTGCCCTGTAACCCCAGCATCGGCGGAACGGCAAAGGGACATTTAGTCCGTGAAATTGACGCTCTTGGCGGCGAGATGGGCAAAGCGGCGGATGCAACCTTTATCCAGTCGAGAATTCTGAACAGAGGCAAAGGGCCTGCTGTTCATTCTTTGCGTGCGCAAATTGACAGAAGAAAATACCAAAACGAAATGAAGCACCGCATAGAGTTGTGCGAAAACTTAGATTTAAGACAAGCGGAAATTGTCGACATAACCCTTGACGAAAGCGGTTGTGTAAAATCGGTTATAACTATGGCGGGCGCAGAATATTTGACAAAAGCCGCAATCATATGTACGGGTACATATTTAAAATCCCGCATTATCATCGGCGAATT
>JAZREZ010000023.1:0-3029 GCA_045661045.1 Clostridia bacterium | reverse complement strand
ATCACCAAAGCGGTGTTTTACATTCCGTGTTTGGTGTGCTCCCACTAAAATTCTTTTCTGCAGGGCATTTATGTGACCTTTTATAGTAATGGTACAGTATATTCGCCCTGAGCATCTCTGATGCCCTGAGTCCATCTTTTTCTTTGTGCAACCGAGGTTTTAAAAATGTGACTATATCTACTATCAGCATCGGCTTCTCCTTTTTTATCAAGCTAATGACATAATTATTCACAAATGCGTAGCATTTGCTCCTTAATTTTCAATTTTCCACTTTCAATTTTCAATTATAATATATATTGGACAAATTTTCAAGTTTATGATATACTTAACTCAATATTGTTTTAAGGAAGATTATTTATGAAACAAAAAACTGTTTTTGTGTGCTCGGAATGCGGAAATGAGTCGCCTAAATGGAACGGCAAATGCACCGCCTGCGGAGCATGGAATACAATGTATGAGGAAAAAGCTGTTGTCAAAGCTTCAAAAGGTGTTACCTCTTTTGCTATGGCATCGGAGCCTCCAAAGGTTCTTTCAGACATTTCTACCTCTGAAGAAGAGAGAATTCACACGGGACTTTCGGAGCTTGACAGAGTCTTAGGTGGTGGAATTGTCGAAGGTTCACTCGTTTTAATCGGCGGTGACCCGGGAATCGGCAAATCTACAATCCTCTTGCAAATATGCCAGCATCTTGGCACATCCAAAAAGATACTCTATGTATCGGGCGAAGAATCTCAGCGACAAATTAAGCTTCGGGCTGACAGATTAAGCGTTACTACCGAAAATTTAAAGTTATACACTGAAACAAATATGGCTTTAATCTGCGAATGTATCCTTAAAGAAAAACCCGATATTTTGATTGTTGACTCGGTTCAGACAATGTTTAATCCCGAAATCACGGCGACTCCCGGAAGCGTTCCGCAGATAAGAGATACCGCCGCAACCCTTATGCGCATTGCAAAGGAAAATTCGATTGCGACATTTTTAGTAGGTCATGTGACCAAAGAGGGCTCGATTGCAGGTCCTAAAATTCTTGAGCATATTGTAGACTGTGTTCTCTATTTTGAGGGTGATGCACACCGCTCTTATCGAATAATCCGCGCTATCAAAAACCGCTTTGGTTCTACCAACGAAATCGGCGTCTTTGAAATGAGTGCAAACGGCCTTGAAGAAATCGCCAACCCATCTCAAGCAATGCTTTCAGGCAGACCGATGGGAGAACCCGGCTCTTGCATAATCTGCACCATGGAGGGCACACGCCCCGTACTTGCCGAAGTTCAGGCACTGACCTCACACACAGCTTTCGGTAACGCCCGCAGAATGTCTACGGGAATTGAATTATCACGAGTTTTAATTATGCTTGCCGTTATGGATAAGCGTATCGGGCTTCATATTTCCTCTCACGATGTTTATGTAAATGTTGTGGGCGGTCTTAAAATGGTGGAGCCTGCCATTGATATGGGTGTATTTTTAGCTATTGCCTCAAGCTTTAAAAACAAGGCAATCGACTCATCTGTTGTGGCAATCGGTGAAATCGGTCTTGCAGGGGAACTGAGAGCCTGCAGTTACCTTGAAAACCGAATTGCAGAAGCTGAAAAGCTTGGCTTTAAAAAGTGTCTTATCCCGCCCTGCGATATGTCAAAGCTAAAAAAATTCAGCAAGATAGAGATTAAATCCTACGGAAACATAAGCGATGTTATCCGTGACATTTTATAAGGTGATATAAATGAAAACTATTGCAATCATTGCAGCAGCCGGCAGCGGCAGCCGTATGAAATCAGATACCTCAAAGCAGTTTATCGAATTAAACGGCATTCCCGTACTTATAAGAACTCTGCTTGCCTTTGACAGAGCAGATAAAATTGACGGAGTTATAATCGTCACACGCAAAAACGATATTAACGCCGTTAAGGATATGGTTAAAGCCTATAACATAAAAAAGGTTTTGACTGTTGCAGTCGGCGGCGATACAAGACAGGAATCGGTTTCAAACGCATTGGCGCTTACGGATAGCGAATATGTTTTAATTCACGACGGTGCAAGACCGTTTATAACACCCGAGCAGATAAATTCGGTTGTGCTTGCACTTTCCGAAAACGATGCCGCCGCTCTCGGCAAACCCATAACCGACACATTAAAAATTGCCGAAAACGGCTTTATTTCAGGCACGCAGGAGCGTTCTGCTCTTTACGGCATACAGACGCCTCAGGGCTTTAAAACAACTGTTATAAAAGCTGCACATAAAGCTGCAAAAGAAAACGGCTTGTCCGTTACCGATGACTGCGCTTTATGCGAAAGTATGGGCATAAAAATCAAGATAATCGAGGGTTCAAGCTCTAACATAAAAATTACAACACCTGATGATTTACCCTTGGCTTGCGGAATACTTAATTCTTTGGAGGTAAGTAATATGCGGATAGGTTCAGGCTATGATGTTCATAGATTGGTTCAGGGCAGACCACTTATTATGGGCGGTGTTAACATCCCCTTTGAGCTTGGCTTGCTTGGACATTCGGATGCAGATGTTCTCATTCACGCAATTATGGATGCGATGCTCGGAGCTGCGGCGCTTGGCGATATTGGCAAGCACTTTCCCGATACCGACGACAAGTGGAAAGGCGCAGATAGTATGAAATTGCTCGATGCCGTCAACAACCTGCTTAAGGCAAACGGATATTCAGTTCATAACATAGACGCAACCATCATTGCTCAAAAGCCGAAGATGGCGGACTTTATCCCGCAAATGCGCGAAAATGTTGCAGCTGTACTTAAAATCTCAACCGATTTTATCAACATAAAGGCAACAACTACCGAAAAATTAGGCTTTTGTGGCAGAGGCGAGGGCATCGCAGCAGAAGCAGTATGCACCATAAAATAAAGCGAGGCTATTGTGAAGTGATATAATGATGGTAGACACAAAAAAGTGTCTGCCATCATTTTTTATGATATACTAACGAAAAGGAGTTGATATTTATGGGAAGACCAAAAGGTGGGACTAATAAAAATCATAACAAGGAAGAAAAATTAGCATT
>JAZREZ010000022.1:0-29305 GCA_045661045.1 Clostridia bacterium | reverse complement strand
TGCGATGCAAAAGATACGAACCTTCAAACTGAAGAATATTTCTTTGATACGGGTATATATAGCGGAAATAAATATTTATATTATTATGATGAGGGTTTATTAAAATTAGTAGACACAAGAGGATAATCCATCTTAAGCCATTTGGGAACGAAACGAAACAACAGTTTGGGGACGCAACAGTTTGGGGACGTGTCGATTTTTGTGCAAAAACTATTGAAATAATTAATAAGATATGGTATAATACGGTTAGGTGATGGAGAAATGGGAAGACAAGCCAGACAAATAAGCCAAACTGGATTATACCATATTATTTTTCGCGGAATAAGCAGGCAAAATATATTTGAAGAAGAAAGCGATTACGAAAAATTAAAAGAAATAATTGTAAAAGTTAAAGAAGAAACAAGAATGAAAGTGTATGCATATTGTTTTATGAGCAATCACGTACATCTATTTATAAAAGAAGGACAAAGGGGTCAAATATCCAAAATAATGACAAAGATATTAAGTCATTATGCGACATGGTATAATATAAAGTATTTGAGAACAGGAACATTGTTTGGGAGCAGGTATAAGAGCGAGCCAGTAGAGGATGAAAGATATTATATGGGATTGATGAGATACATACACCAAAATCCATTAAAAGCTGGTATGATAGATTATATAAGTGAATATCCATACAGCAGTTACAGAGAGTATGTAGGGGAACAAGAGTTAGTTGATACAAAGTTTTTGCTGGATATGCTGAGTGAGGATAGGGAAAAAGCAATCAAACAATTTAAAGAGTTAAACGAAGTTGAAGAGGAAGAAGAATACGAGATATCGAATGCATATAAAAAAAGCATAGGATACATCAGAAGAATTATAATGAGTGAAATTGACGGAGAAGAGCCAAGTAAAATAAAAGAGTTTCCAAAAGAAGAGAGAAATAGAATTATAAAAAAGTTGGTAAACGAAAAAGGGATATCAAAAAGTGCACTAGAAAGAGCGACGGGGATATCAAGAGGTACTATAATAAGAATTGTAAAATAAAACAAAAAATGCCACGTCCCCAAACTGTTCGCTGCGCTCCCATGCATAAGTACTGTCACCAATCAAACTTCGCAAGCTCGTTTTCTTGGGACATTACTAATCGACCCCGGGTTCTCATCACCCAAAGGACACGCAAAACAAAAAAAGCGTCCTTGTGGACGCTTTTTTATTTTGGTACACCTTCGGGGATTCGAACCCCGGACACCCTGATTAAGAGTCAGGTGCTCTAGCCAGCTGAGCTAAAGGTGCTTGTCTTAAACGACAAGAATTATTATACTATGGGTTTGTCCATTTGTCAAGCATTTTTTTGAATTTTTTTCAAAAAAATGATGCTTTTTAATCAGAATCGACAATGCTATCTATGCGCTTTAGTTCTTCCTCGCAAAAAGGCGGAGCGTTGACGATTTTGATGTTATCCAAAATCTGTTCAGGCTTGGATGCACCAATTAAAACACTTGTGATGTCATTGTCACGCATAACCCAGGAAAGTGCCATCTGTGCAAGGCTTTGTCCGCGCGACAGAGCGATTTCGTTAAGAGCTCGAACCTTTTTTAAAACATCTTCGGTTATGGATGATTCCTTTAAGAATTGCCCGCTTGTGCGAACTCGGCTGTCGTTTGGGATATTGTTTAAATATCTGTCAGTAAGCAAGCCCTGCGCAAGAGGCGAGAAAGTTATAACGCCAATTCCGTTCTTTGCGGCATAATCTTTAAGACCATCTTTTTCGATGTGTCTGTCAAAGATAGAATAACGCACCTGATTTATAATAAATGGAGTGCCAAGTTCTTTAAACATTGCAGCAGCTTTTTTGGTTTGCTCTTTGTTATAATTTGAAATTCCAACATAAAGAGCCTTGCCTGAACGCACAATTAAATCAAGTGCCCTTACAGTTTCTTCAAGAGGTGTGTCAGGGTCAGGGCGGTGGTGGTAGAAGATGTCTACATAATCAAGACCTAATCGTTTAAGGCTCTGGTCAAGACTTGCAACAAGATACTTTTTGCTTCCAAAATCGCCGTAAGGACCTTGCCACATTGTATAGCCTGCCTTTGTAGAAATTATAAGTTCATCGCGGTAAGGCTTAAATGAATTTGCAAGAATTTTGCCGAAATTTTCTTCTGCAGAGCCGGGAAGAGGTCCGTAGTTGTTGGCAAGATCAAAATGAGTAATTCCGTTGTCAAATGCGGTATGACACATAGCTTTTATATTTTCAAAATCTGCATTTGTGCCAAAATTGTGCCACAAACCCAAAGAAACCGCAGGAAGCAAAAGCCCGCTGTTGCCGCTGCGATTATATTTCATAGTATCATATCTTAAATTGTTTGCAATATACATAATAATCTCCTAAACAGTTACAAATAAATTTGACATAAGTAAATCCTTATACATATCGCGTATGTGCGGAAGCAGAGTCTTGATAGAATGTTCTGAACGATAGCACTCACTTAAAACTCCCAAAAGTCCCGTGCAGAGCATAGTCGCCGTCATTGAGGGCGGGTATTTTGATTTAATCTGGGAAGTATGTTCGGTAATATAATGCTCTACATTATGATATACATGTCGGTAAAAGGATGAAAAAATATAAGGGTTATTATCCTGGGAGGTATGTTTTAAAATGTCACGATGCTTTGCGTATAATGACAGTATGCTCTCAAGCATATTAAAATATCCCTTCAAGGTATTTTTATCAGGATTGTTTTTAGATTGAAGCGAGTGATATTCAGCCACCGTTTCAGCTGTAAAATCCTGAAAAAGCTCCTCTAAAAGCTCATACTTGTCCTCGTAATAGGTGTAAAATGTGATACGGCTGGTTTGAGCCAATTCGCAAAGATTAGTGACATTGATTTTCTCAAAGGGTTTTTCCTTTATGAGGTTGATTAAGGTTTCTTTTAAATTCCGCTTTGTTTTGAGAATTCTCTTATCCATAATAAACTCCTGCTACACTTTTTAAAAAGTGTATAAATACTGATATTTTTTAAAATTATTGTATTTGCTATGAATTTTATTTTATGTTATTATAACACTTGTTAAGTATTTTATCAAGTAGTAAATTGTATTTGGAGGCAAAATTATGAATTATAAAATAGTTGCAGATACTTCGTCGAATTTATTTTCGCTTGAGAAAGTGCCGTTTGGATATGCGTCTATGAAGATATGCACCGACGAAGCAGAATATACAGATACGCCTGAATTGGATGTAAAAAAGATGACAGATGACCTTGCAAGCTATAACGGAAAGTCGGGCACATCCTGTCCGTCTGTAAGTGATTGGATTGATTCGTTTGGTGATGCTGAAAGAATTTTTTGTATAACGATTACCAGCAAGCTTTCGGGAAGCTACAATTCAGCGTGCCTTGCGCAAAAGGACTATGAAGAAAAGTATCCTGACAGAAAAGTTTTTGTTATAGACACACTTTCGGCGGGGCCAAAACTTAAGCTTATGGCGGAAAAATTAGAGGAGCTTATTTTGGCGGGCAAAGAGTATGAGGAAATCTGCAAAGAAATTACCGAATACAATGAAAAAACCGAAATAATATTTGTTTTAGAGTCAATGACAAACCTTGCAAACAACGGAAGAATAAGCGGAGTTTCGGCAAAGCTTGCGGGAATTTTGGGAATAAGAGTTATAGGAAAAGCGACAGGTGGTGTTCTTGAACCGCTTGATAAGGTTCGCGGTGAGAAAAAGACGATTGCGGGTATCCTTGAAAGACTTAAAAATATCGGATATAATGGCGGTCGCCTTTCAATCAGCCATTGCTTTAATATAGAATTTGCAGAAGCTGTAAAAGACGGCATATTGAGTGCATATCCCGATGTTGAAATTGATATTCATCAGACGACGGCTCTTTGCAGTTTCTATGCTGAAAAAGGCGGTATAATTTTAGGATTTGAAAAATAAAATAACGGAGCGATTGCTCCGTTATTTTTTTAATTCATCTTTTCTGGAAAGCATTTCGTCAATGCGTTCTATGTAATCTTTGGGTTCTTTTACATTAAAAATGCGCTCAATTCTATCCGTTTCTTTATCAACGGTCTTGGTAACACCCCCGCAACCGAGAGAGATAATACTTTGGATTTCTTCCATAATATAAATGTTATATAGATTATCAAAGCCGTTTTTGGAATAGCCTACATTTTCAAGGTTGCCGAGCTGATTTTTTTGTCGATACATATAGTAAGGATGCTTATCCTTAGACTTTAAAAAATCATATGCAAAATCCACCATTTGAGAAACGACATCGCCCTTTGGAAGCTGATATTCGTCTAAATATTCGTGAAGCCTTGAAGAGCGTTTTATACTCATAACGTGAACAGTTGTGTTTTCGGGCGAAAGAGCTTCGACTTCTTCCAAAGTCCGTTTGAACATATCAAGCGTTTCGCCGGGAAGTCCCGCAATTACATCCATATTTATGTTATCAAAGCCGCATTCCCGCGCAAGCGAAAATGCCTCTTTAATCTGCTGCGGAGTATGATTTCTGCCGATTATTTTAAGAGTTTCTTCGTTCATACTCTGCGGATTTATGCTGATGCGGCTAACATTGTGCTTTTTTAAAATCTCTAATTTTTCTTTGGTCACAGTATCGGGTCTGCCTGCTTCGACAGTAAATTCCCGCAAAAATTCAAGGTCGAACTCCTTGTAAATATGGGAAATGAGCTCATCGAGCAATTCAGGTGTCAAAGTTGTAGGCGTGCCACCGCCCATATAAAGAGTTTCTATTCTGTCACCGTTTTCTTTCAAAATTTTTGCCGTATACGAAATCTCTTTTTTCAGACACTCAACATACAAGTCCATAAGCTTTGCCGCCTGCCTTGTTCCGCAGGTTACAAAAGAGCAATAAAGACAGCGTGTCGGACAAAAGGGTATGCCGATATATACGCTCACACCGTCTGAATACATATTTTGGCGGATGGGAAGCTCTGCCTGAGCGACTTTAACAACGAGATCTGCCTTTTGAGGTGAGCAACCATATTCATCCATAAAAATTTCTGCAACTTCTGACGGAGTTTTACCATTTAAAAGATGTTTTGTTGCAATTTTTGCAGGCCGAATTCCCGTAAGAATTCCCCAGGGGGTAGTGTTTGTCATAATATATAGGGGTTTCCCCTACGCTCCTCTCCGATAGTGGTAGAAGGGCCGTGTCCGGGATAAACAATAGTGTTATCGGGCAGTATGATAAGCTTTTCTTTGATAGACTCAATCTCCTGCGCCATATCTCCTGTCGGGTGGTCCCATCTTCCAACACTCAATTTAAAAAGGGTATCTCCGCTGATTAAGGTGTCCTCAAATAAAAGACAGATGCAATCGCTTGTATGTCCGGGGGTGTGAATAACCTTAATTTCATTCCCGCAGAAATTGATAATATCGCCGTCTTTTAAAAGCTTATCAGGGGTAATCGGGTCAAGGTCGATGTTTATATAGTGGCTTAAATTCAAAACTCTGTCCTTTAAAAAGTCCTTGGTAGCTTCAAAGACAGAAAGGGTTGCGCCCGTTGCCTCTTTAAGCTCAGAAAGTGCTAAAAGATGGTCAAAGTGCCCGTGTGTTAAGACTATATCCGTAATGTTATAGCCGTTATCCCTTGCAAATGCAAGTATCTTATCAGCATTATCGGGGGCGTCAATAACCATTGCGTTTTTGGTCTTTTCATCAGCCCATATATAGCAGTTTGTCTGAAGAGCACCAATTACAAGTGTGTGAAGTATCATAAATATTCTCCTATTGTCTTGGACGCACTATTGAAATTACGCCGTCAACATTTTTGATGTGTTTTATTGCTTTGTCAAGTCGGTCAGTATCTGGAACCTCTAAAGTCAACTCAATAAGTGCAAGTCCGTTTTTAATTGACCTTGCATTTACATTGGTTATAGGGGTTTTAAGCTCGGCGATGCTCTGCATAATTTCTATCAGCAGATTCGAGCGGTCAGTTGCCGTAATGTTGAGTGACGATTTGAAGCTTGCAGAGGTTGCATCAGCCCAACGAACATTGATAAAGCGTGAATTTTCCTCGTCGTTGTTCATAACATTTAACATATTGATGCAATCTGCACGGTGAATTGCAACGCCTCTGCCGCGTGTAACATAACCCACAATTTCATCACCCGGAACGGGGTTACAACAATGCGAAAATCTTGTCAGACAGTTTTCGATACCCTCGACTATAACGCCGCTGTTGTTCGGCTTTGAGGTGGTTTTTACAACCATAGGAATAATATCGTCAACTGTAAGTGTTGTGTCCTTGGCAACCGCTTTTTTGCATTCGGTTTTAAATCTTGTTACGAAACGGCTGGCGTTTGTACTGCCGTAGCCGATTGCAGCAAATAAATCTTCGATATTGTTAAAGCCGTATTTTTTAGAAAGGTCACGGATTAAATTGTGGTCCTCTGCAAAAGAGAGAGGAAGAGAAGCTTTTTTAAGTTCATGCTCTAAAATTTCGTGGCCTTTGACTATATTTTCTTCACGGTTTAAGTTTTTAAACCACTGATTTATTTTGTTTCGTGCCTGAGTGGTTTTGCAAATCTTGAGCCAGTCAAGGTTTGGTCCCTCTGTGTTCTTTGAGGTTATAACCTCGACAATATCTCCGTTTTTAAGCGGATAGTCAAGAGTTACAATCTTGCTGTTTACCTTTGCGCCCGTCATTCTGTTGCCTACCGCACTGTGAATAGCATAGGCAAAGTCAATGGGAGTCGCATTTATAGGCAGATTT
This sequence comes from Clostridia bacterium, assembly GCA_045661045.1. GTDB lineage: Bacteria > Bacillota > Clostridia > Monoglobales > Monoglobaceae > UMGS1820. The sequence continues at coordinate 22,577 of JAZREZ010000022.1, read as the reverse complement.
ATGACATCGCCCTTTGGGGTAAAGACAAAAACCTCATCGCTGAACATATCTATCTTTAGCGCCTGCATAAAATCTTCGGCATTACTCTCTTTTTGAATATCTAAAAGCTGTTTTATCCATTCAAGCTTCTGGTCCATATCGGCGTTTCCTTTGACGCCTTGCTTATACTTCCAGTGAGCCGCAATTCCGTTTTCTGCAGTATGGTGCATATCCCATGTTCTTATTTGTATTTCAAAAGGTGTTCCGCCGGGGCCGATAAGACTTGAATGAAGAGATTGGTACATATTCGGCTTGGGCATTGCAATATAATCCTTAAATCTGCCCGGAATTGGCTTAAACAAATCGTGTACAGCACCGAGTACGGCATAACATTCAGCCACAGAATTTACAATGACACGAACTGCAAAAAGGTCATAAAGCTCGTCTATTGTTTTGTTCTGCATAAACATCTTGCGGTATATGCTGTAAAAATGTTTTGCTCTGCCTTCAATGTGCGGGTCAATGTCAAGAGAGTTTTTAAGTCGCTCTCTTATAATATTTATTATATCATCAATATACTTTTCGCGCTCACTGCGCTTCTGGTCGATTTTGTCAACTATTTCGTAATAGCCTACAGGGTCAATAAAGCGAAGAGAGGTATCCTCAAGCTCCCACTTGATTTTTGACATACCAAGTCTGTGGGCAAGAGGAGCATAAACCTCTAAAGTTTCTCTTGCGATTTCTCTCTGCTTATGTTCGGGCATAAAGCGGAGAGTGCGCATATTGTGAAGACGGTCTGCCAGCTTTACAACGATAACACGAATATCCTTTGTCATTGCAAAGAACATTTTGCGCAGATTTTCTATCTGTTGTTCCTCCTGCGAGTTGGTCGGGATTTTACCAAGCTTGGTAACGCCGTCAACAAGCAGTGCAATGGTTTCGCCGAATTCTTTGGAGAGCTCTTCATAAGTTACATCAGTATCTTCAATAATATCGTGAAGAAGAGCGGCACAAATGGAGTGTGCATCAAGTCCTAAATTTGCAACTGTATGGGCAACACGAACAGGGTGACTGAAATAAGGGTCACCCGATTTGCGAACCTGTCCCGCATGCTTTTCCTCTGCATAGGCATAAGCCTTTTCGATAATTTGCAAATTCTCGTCATTGTGATATTTGCGGGTTCTCTCAAGAAGAGTATCTAAGTTGTATTTGTTTTTAGTCATAAGCTCCTCCTCAATTAGATAAAGCCGGCGTTTGCCGGCTTTAGTTTTTTATATATCCGCCTCGTCCTGCTTTTTAATATCCTTTAAAATGAGCTGAACATTCTGAAATCCCTTATAATCATTGATATCAAGGGCAAAAGCAACATCGATAAATTCGCCCTCTTCGAGATGGTGATAATATTCGCCCATACCAAAGCCAACAGAGTCTAAATACTTGCCATCCTTTAAAAGCGTCATACGAAGATGCTTACCCTCGCTCATAACGCTGATGCGGTGGATTTTGATATTCTTAACCGCAAATACAGGTGTAGGATTGTCAACACCAAATGGCTGAAGATGGTTAATATCATTTACTGTGTCCATGGTTATGTAAGGAACCTTAATTACAGCATCAAGCTGAACTGTCGGAACCAGCATCGGCTGGCTGATGAGGTCTTTTGAATATTCGTTGATTTTCTCACGGAACAACTCGATATTTTCAGGCTTTATGGTAAGACCAGCCGCAAGCTCGTGACCGCCAAACTTTTCAAGAAGGTCAGAGCATTGTTCCAGTCCGCCAAAAAGGTTAAAGCCCGATACGCTTCTGCCGGAACCTTTTGCCTCGCCGTCATCAATGGCAAAGAGGATAGATGGCTTGTAAAATTTTTCGGTTATCTTTGACGAAACTATACCGACAATGCCGTGATGCCAATTCTCGTGCGGAATAACCAGAACCTTGTCATCCTTGATTTCGGGATGGTTTTCGATATAGTCAAGAGCTTCTTTAAACATTTTTTGCTCTGTCTGCTGTCTTAAAGTATTTTCCTCGCACAGAGAGTTTGCAAGCTCGTGTGCCTTGTTAACATCATCGGTCAAAAACAGTTCAACACTTCTTGATGCACAGCCAAGTCTGCCGCTTGCGTTAATTCTCGGTGCTATAATATAGCCAATGGTAGAAGTAGTAATAGCCTTGCCGTTTGTAGAAACATCAATAAGTGCCTTAAGTCCTACATTTGTGGTTGAGTTAAAGCGCTTAAGTCCCTCTGTTACGATAATTCTGTTTTCACCCGTAAGAGGAGAAATGTCGGCAACAGTACCAAGACACATAAGGTCTGCATATTTTTCCATAAGGTCAGGAAGTGATTTGCCGCCGTCAAGTGCCTGAATAAGCTTAAATACCACGCCAACACCCGCAAGACTCTTAAAAGGATATACGCAATCCTTGCGCTTGGGGTCGATTGCGGCATACGCATCGGGGATAATCTCTTTACATTCGTGATGGTCAGTTACGATAACATCAAGACCGATTTCCTTTGCGTATTCACATTCTTCAACGGCAGTAATACCTGTATCTACTGTGATTATAAGGCTGCTGCCATCCTGCTTTATTTTATCAAGAGCATCACGGTTAACGCCGTAACCCTCCTGCATTCTGTCGGGAACATAATAATCAACAGGAATACCCATTTCCGAAAGGTGTTTATATAAAATAGCAATTGCAGTAATTCCGTCAACATCATAGTCGCCGTAAATTGTAATTTTTTCTCCCGCTTCTTTTGCGGAAAGTATACGCTCTACTGCCTTATCCATATCACGCATAAGGAACGGGTCGCACATACCGCTCAAATCTTTTGATAAAAATCTGCTGATATCCGCATCGTCTTTTATGCCGCGATTGTAAAGAATTATAGCGGTCAAAGGCGAAATCTTGAAATTCTTCGAGATTTCGAGAACACGCTCTTTGTCAAATTCTTTAAGCAGCCACTTTTTCTTTAACATAATGTATATCTCCCAAGTTTAATTATTCGTAAAAGATATTTTAACATTTTTCAAGTCAAATTACAATAGTTTTTTCATATATTATCAATCTTTTGCAAAATTTCTTAAAATATGCCCAAATTTAGCATAAAATTTTTGTACCCTATTTAAGTTCGACAATGGTAACACCGTTTTCGCCTTCGCCGTAATTACCGAGCCTGAAACTCTTTATGTGCGGGTGTTTTCTTAGCATCGATTGAATACCGCTGCGCAAAACGCCCGTACCCTTGCCGTGAATTATGCAGGCGGTGTTCAGCCCCGCAATCGAGCATTCGTCAAGGAATTTATCAACGGCATCAAGAGCCTCTTCAAGCACCATTCCGCGAAGGTCGATTTCGTTTTTCACAGAGTCACGGCGAAGAGAAGAACCCGTTTTTGCGGGAGTGTACGCTTTTGGCGTGTCAATTTCCTGCTCTTTTATAAGGGTGAGATTTTCTGCCTTTGCAGTAATCTTCATAATTCCCACCTGAATCTGAGCAGTTTTGTCCTTTTTGTTTATTGAAAGCACAGAGCCTTTGTCGCCAATATCGTTAAGCATAACAGTTGCACCAAGCTTTAATGAATTTAAGTTTACACCCTTGCCCTTTGGTGCAGGCTTTGCTTTTGGCGAGGTGTTGTTTTTAAGCTTTAAGCCAAGCTGACGCTTTAATTCCTGCATCTGACGAAGAGCTTCTTTGTCGTCATTTTCTTTCTGGGCAAGCCTTGCTTTTTCAAGCATTTCTTCAATCTCAGCTTGTGCTCTTGTTATGATTTTCTCCGCTTTTTCGCGGGCTTTGTCATATATCTTGTCTTTTTGCTTTTCGATTTTGTCCCGCTCTGCCTTAAGCTCTGCACGAAGTTGCTCTGTTTCGTTGCGGAGGCGTGCAGCCTCCTGAGAGTTTCGCTCTGCGGTAAGTCTGTTTTCTTCTATGCTTGTCAAAACATCTTCAAATTGTATATTTTCATCCGATAACAAGTTTTTGGAATGTTCAATTATCGCTTTTGAAAGACCAAGTTTTTCGGAAATTGCAAAGGCGTTACTTCTGCCCGGAACACCTATAAGCAAGCGATAGGTGGGCGACAGAGTGGTAACATCAAATTCGCAGGAAGCATTTTCAACCCCGTCGGTTGAAAGTGCATACAGCTTAAGCTCGCTGTAATGGGTGGTCGCCGCAATTTTAGCACCTCTTTGTCTGAAAGATTCAATGATTGCGGTGGCAAGAGCCGCTCCCTCTGTGGGGTCTGTTCCGGCACCTAACTCGTCGAACAACACAAGAGAACCCATTGTGAATTTCTTTTGTATCTCAACAATATTTGTCATATGCGACGAAAAGGTCGAAAGACTCTGCTCAATGCTTTGCTCGTCGCCAATATCTGCAAAAATATCGGGGAATACTGCAATTTCGGTATTATCTCCCGCAGGGATGTGAAGTCCCGCCTGAGTCATAAGAGCAAAAAGTCCAATGGTTTTAAGAACAACCGTTTTGCCTCCCGTATTGGGTCCGGTTACTATAAGGCTGTCAAAATTTTCGCCAAGCTCAATATCTACGGGAACAACGGATTTTCTGTCTATAAGCGGGTGTCTGCCCTTGTTTATTTTCACAATTGAGTCCTGATTTATTGAGGGCATAACCGCTTTCATATCAAGAGCCATTTTTGCCTTTGCAAATACAAAATCAAGGTGAATTAGAGTGTCATAATCTATGACAACATTCTCAATTATTTCAGCAACTTCGCCCGAAATTTCAAGCAGAATGCGCTCAATTTCGTTTTTTTCTTTGATTTCAAGTTCGTGAAGGTCGTTGTTTGCAGAAACTACCGACTCAGGCTCTATAAAGACGGTTGAACCCGATGCCGACATATCGTGTGCAATACCCCGAACTTCGCTTCTGTGTTCTGCCTTTACCGGAACAACATAGCGGTTGTTGCGGACGGTTACAATCGGGTCCTGAAGCAACTTTTTGTAGTGGGCAGAGCGTATCATATTGTCAAGTGATGACTTGATTTTAGCCGAAGTAGAAGAAATTTTACGGCGGATATTTGAAAGTTCGGGGCTTGCCGTGTCTGCCATTTCATCTTCGGAAATTATAGCGGAGGTTATACGCTCCTCTAAGCGTTTGTCTGGCAAAAGCTCTTCAATATAGCCCGAGAGAATACCCGTTTGTTCGGGGGTATATTGCTTTAAAAGTCTTGCGCCCTTTAATATCCTTGCAATGTTTAAAAGCTCTGTCATAGAAAGTCCGCCGCCGACAGCAAGACGCTTTTCAGACTCTGCTACGCTGTTTATGTCAAGTATCTGCACCGAGCCATACTTTAAAATAAGAGTGGCTGCGGCGTCGGTTTCTTCAAGAGTTTGAGAAACCACACGAAAATCTGCAGACGGAATAAGTGACATAACTTTTTCCTTTGCCCCGGCGTTCTTGGCAAAGGAGGATAATATATTCAAGATTTTATCAAATTCAAGAGTTTTTAGTGTTTTAATTTCCATATACATTCACCTACTTTGCTTATTATACACAAATATTGAAAATTGGTCAACAGATATTCTTTAACATTTGATAAAATGGCACATAGAATAAAAAGGGACAAAATTTTATTCTATTTGATATGTAAAACAGTTGAAAAAGGAATTTGATTATGTTACAATAAAATGAAAATCGGGAAAGGGAATGATTTAATGACGATATATTTAGATAACAGCGCAACCACACGCCCTTATGACAGAGTGTGCGAAAAAGTTGCGGATGTTATGAAAAATAATTACGGAAATCCCTCCTCGCTTCACCGGATAGGAATATCGGCTGAAAAGGAGATTAAAGCTGCGAAAGAGATAATAGCAGAAACTCTTTCTGCCCGTCCTGATGAAATATTTTTCACATCAGGGGGAACAGAGTCAAATAATCTGGCAATCAGAGGTGTCTGTGCGGCGGCAAGAACAAAGCATATAATAGCATCACCGGTTGAGCATCCCGCAACGCTTAATACTCTGGGCGCTCTTGAAAGCAGAGGCTACAGAGTTGATTATATACCCGTTGATAAAGACGGCAGAATAATCCTTTCGGAATTTGAGGATATGATTACTCAGGATACGGCACTTGTAACTGTTATGCTGGTCAACAACGAGATAGGCACAGTTCAGCCGATTTCAAAAATGTCAAAAATTTTAAAGAGCAAAAATCCCAATGCTTATCTGCATGTAGATGCAGTTCAGGGGTACTGCAAGGTTGCTTGCACTCAAAAAGAACTCGGAGCGGATTTGATAAGCATAAGCGGACATAAAATTCACGGACCTAAAGGTACGGGAGTTTTGTATATCAAAAAGGGGACAAAGCTTGCGCCTATTATTTTTGGCGGCGGTCAGCAGGGCGGAGTTCGCCCGGGTACCGAGAATGTTCCCGGAATTGCAGGGCTTGCGGTTGCCGCAAAGCGTTGCAGTGAAAAGGCAGAAGCATCGATTACAAATATGAACACTTTAAGAAAACGCCTTGAAAACGGAATTTGCGATAACATTCCAAATGTCAGGATAAATACACCAAAGGATTGCGCCCCGCATATTTTAAATGTTTCATTTGTGGGAGTTCGCTCCGAGGTGGTTTTGCACTCTCTTGAAAATGAGGGGGTATATGTGTCAAGCGGTTCAGCTTGTTCAAGTCACAAAAAAGAGCCAAGCTATGTGCTGACATCCATCGGCTTAAAGCCCGAAGAAATTGACGGAAGTATACGATTCAGCCTATCAGAATTTACTACTGCTGCTGAAATTGACAAGACGCTTTTGGCGCTTAAGACTATAATTCCGCGCTTAAGAAAGCTTAATATGAGATAAACTATAAGGAGAAAACCTATGAAGACAGATATCATACTTTTAAAATACGGAGAAATCGCCCTGAAAGGATTAAACCGCCCAGTTTTTGAGAAAAAACTGCTCAATAATGTGGCAAGTGTTCTTTCGCCGCTGGGCAGATTTTCTATCAGGAAATCACAATCTACAATCTATGTAGAGCCTCTTGACGAGGGAATTGATATGGATGATGCAACAGAGAGACTTTCAAAGGTGTTCGGCATAGTAAACATCTGCCCCGCTGTATCCTGCGACAAGGATATGGAAAGCATAGAGAGAACAACCCTTGAATGTCTCTCTCAAATGGATTTAAAGGGTAAGACCTTTAAGGTTGAGGCAAAGCGTGAGGACAAGCAGTTCCCTATGAATTCGCCGCAGATTTGTCGGCATATGGGCGGGGTAATACTTAAAAATACCGAGGGACTTTCGGTTGATGTTCACAACCCCGATATTTTAGTTCAGATTGAGGTGCGCAAAAAGGCGTTTATCTTCACCAAAAAGGTAAATGGTGCGGGAGGTATGCCTGTCGGTACTGCGGGCAGAGCAACTCTTTTATTAAGTGGCGGTATAGACAGTCCTGTTGCGGGATGGATGATTTCAAAGAGGGGAGTTACCCTTGATGCTGTGCATTTTCACAGTCATCCGTATACCTCGGACAGAGCAAAGGAAAAGGTTTTGGACCTTGCCAAAATCGTATCTGTATATACAGGCGCTATACGAGTGTTTGTAGTTCCGTTTACCGATATTCAGCTTGATATAATTGACAAATGCCCCAAGGAGTATCTGACTATCATAATGAGAAGAATTATGATGCGCATAGCAGAAAAAATAGCTGTTTCACGAGATTCAAAGGCGCTTATTACGGGCGAGAGTATAGGTCAGGTTGCAAGTCAGACTATGGAGAGCCTTTTTGTGACCGACAGTGCGGTTAATATGCCGGTATTCCGTCCTTGTATAGGTATGGATAAGGAAGAAATCGTGGCAATATCCAAAAAGATTGATACCTATGAAACCTCAATTTTACCATTTGAGGATTGTTGTACCATATTTGTGCCAAAGCATCCTAAAACAAAGCCAAATCTTGCAGAAATAGAAGAGGCAGAAAAAGAGCTGACAGATATTGAGGCAATGATTGAAAAGGCGATAGAGGATACCGAAATTATTACTGTAAAGGGATAATTATGAATATAGCGGAGCTTTTAATTAAAAATAAAAAAACCATTACCTTTGCAGAGAGCTGCACGGGCGGTTTGATTGCAAAAAAGCTTACCGACATTGCGGGGACATCCGAGTGTTTTGAATGTAGCTTTGTCACATATTCAAATGCAAAAAAGTCAAAGCTTATCGGCGTATCGGAACAGACTCTTGAAAAGTATGGTGCAGTATCTTACCAGACGGCGCTTGAAATGTGTAAAGGCGCAAAAAATGCGGCAGAGGCAGATATTGCAATAAGTGTAACAGGAATTGCAGGTCCCGGTGGCGGAACTCAGGAAAAACCCGTAGGGCTTGTATATGTGGGGATTTGTGCCGATGATATATGGGCATACACAAAGCTTAATTTATCGGGAAGCCGTGAACAAATACGAGAAAAAACGGCACAAACTGCGCTTTTGATTGCTGAAAATTATCTGCTTTCGACATTGGAAACCGATGGTGATAAAATCCGTAATATTTTTTAGTAAAAAAGGTCATATTGTGTAAAAATTTTGCTTGACACACAAAATATTGTAATCTATAATTATACTGAAAAGATGTCTGAAAGGATTGATAATATGAATGAAGAAAAAAGAAAAGCACTTGACAGTGTGTTTGGACAGATAGAAAAACAGTTCGGACAAGGCTCGGTTATGCGACTTGGCGAAAAATCAGAGGTTAAGATTGATGCCGTTCCTACAGGCTCAATGGCTCTTGATATTGCACTCGGTATCGGCGGTGTTCCGAGAGGCAGAATTATCGAAATCTACGGTCCTGAATCATCAGGTAAAACAACCGTTGCTTTACATATCGTTGCAGAGGCTCAGAAGCTTGGCGGTGAGGCGGCATTCATTGATGCAGAGCACGCTCTTGACCCCGTTTATGCAAAAAACTTGGGTGTAAACATTGATGACCTTATCGTATCTCAGCCGGACACGGGTGAGCAGGCTCTTGAGATTACCGAGCAGCTTGTAAGAAGCGGTGCTATTGATGTTATTGTAATTGACTCGGTTGCGGCGCTTGTTCCCAAGCAGGAGATTGAGGGACTTATGGGTGATGCCCATGTGGGACTTCAGGCAAGACTTATGTCGCAGGCACTTCGTAAGCTTGCAAGTGTTGTAAACCGTTCAAACACAATTGCAATATTTATTAACCAGCTTCGTGAAAAGGTTGGCATTATGTTCGGCAACCCCGAAACAACCCCTGGCGGTCGTGCGCTTAAGTTCTATTCATCGGTTCGCCTTGATGTAAGAAGAAGCGAAACGATTAAAACAGACGGCGGTCTTATCGGCAACCGCACAAAAGTTAAGGTTGTTAAGAATAAGGTTGCGCCTCCGTTTAAAGAAGCAGAATTTGACATTATCTACGGCGAGGGTATTTCAAAGGTTGGAAATATTATCGATGTAGGCGTTAGCTATGACATAATCGAAAAGAGCGGTTCATGGTTCTCGTATGACGGAACAAGACTTGGTCAGGGCAGAGAGGCGGCTAAAAAGGTTTTGGAGGATAACCCCGAGCTTTGCGCAGAAATCGAGGCAAAAATCCGTGAGGCAGCTGAGCTTCCCGCAATAGTGACAGAGGAAGGCGAGGCTACTCCTTTCATTCCTGTTGAAAAGCCTAAGAAAAAGAGCTAAATGATAGAAAAGGCTAAAAAAATTGCCGCAGGAATTATAGGGTATCGTATGTATACCTGCCGTGAGGTGTATGACAAGCTTTTAAAAAAAGGCATTGACAAGGAAACGGCAGAGGCGGTTGTTGGTGAGTTTCAAAGAGCGGGCGCACTCGATGACAGAGCGTATGCTTTAGCCTATGCAACCGATTCAGTAAATCTTGCGGGCAAGGGAATATATCGCATAAAGCAGGAGCTTTATAAAAAAGGCGTCGCACGGTCGGTTATCGATGAGGCATGCGATAGTTTAACTGAAAATACACTTGCAGCTCTTTGTGAATATGTAGAGAGCCGCAATTTGTGTGACGGAATAAAAACAAGGTACGACCTTGAAAAGCTTAAGGCACGACTTGCACGCAGAGGGTATTCGCCCGCTGAAATTAAGGAGTGTCTTTCAAGATATACATTTGAATTTAAAGAGGAAGATTATATTGTTTAAAAAGATTTCACTTACATCGCTGGGATGCTCAAAAAATCTTGTTGACAGCGAATATATGCTTGGCATATTAAGCGCAAACGGCTACGAGATTACCGACGAGGAAGAAGCCGATGTCATAATCGTAAATACTTGTACCTTTATCGAGGCGGCACAGACCGAGGCGATTGAATGTATTTTAGAGCTTGCAGAATACAAAAAACAAAACTGCAAGGCTTTAGTTGTGACAGGCTGTCTTGCACAAAGATATAAGGAACAGATTTTGTCTGAAATTCCCGAAGTCGATGCAGTTATCGGCACAAATGAATATAAGTATATCGCAGAAGTTGTAAAAAGCCTTGAAAGCGATACAGGAATTGTCCGTTGCGGTGATAAGTATTCAAGCGACGAGGGACTTTCAAGAAAAAGAACAACCCCCGCATATACTGCATTTTTAAAGATTGCCGAAGGGTGTGACAACTGCTGCACATATTGTGTTATTCCTTCAATCAGAGGCAGATACCGCAGTCGCAAAATGGAAGACATTTTGGATGAAGCAAAAACAATGGCAGAAGAGGGCGTAAAGGAAGTTGTAGTTATCGCTCAGGACACGACAAGATACGGCAAGGATATCTATGGCGAATACAAGCTTGCAGAGCTCTTAAAGGAATTATGCAAAATTTCGGGCATAGAATGGGTAAGGGTGCATTACTGTTACCCCGAGCTTATGAGTGATGAAATAATCAAGGTATTTAAAGAGGAAGAAAAGATTTGCAATTATTTTGACATTCCCATTCAGCATGCAAGCGACAGTGTTCTTAAAAGAATGGGCAGAAGAACAAACCGAGAACAGATTACAAATCTCATAAGCAGAATTCGGGCGGAAATTCCCGATGCGGTAATAAGAACTTCGATTATTGCGGGATTTCCTGGTGAAACCGAGGAGGATTTTGAAATCCTATGCGACTTTGTAAAAGAGATTAAATTTGAAAGGCTTGGCGTTTTCGCCTATTCAAGAGAAGAGGATACGCCGGCATACAATCTTCCCAATCAGATTGATGAGGAAGAAAAGGAAAACCGCCGTGAGGCGTTGATGCTTATTCAGGCAGAAATTGCAGAGGAAAAGAGCGCTGAAAAAATCGGCACAACCGTCAGAGTTTTGGTAGAAGATAGGGACGAGATAATAAAAAGCTATTTCGGCAGAACCTACGGAGATTCTGAAGAGGTTGACGGAAAGGTGTTCTTTAAGTCGGACCGCAAAATAGAAGCGGGAGAATTTGTAGATGTTTTGGTCGAGCAGACTATGAGCTATGATCTTTTCGGCAAAGAAAAAGGGGGAAAATAATGAATACTCCAAACAAACTTACAGTTATCAGGGTTATTTTAATACCAATCTTTATGGCGTGCTATCTTATGAATGGTATGGGATGGCTTGCGGCAGCATTTTTGGTGTTCCTGGCGGCAGCAATCACCGACCATTATGACGGCAAGCTTGCAAGAGAAAATAATCAGGTTACAACCTTTGGAAAGCTTATGGACCCGATTGCAGATAAATTGCTTATTTTTGGTGCATTTCTTTGTTTTATGCAAAAGGGTACAGGGCATATAAATGCGTGGATTATTATGATTGTACTACTGCGTGAATTTTTAGTAACGGGTGTCAGAATGCTTGCTATGGGTGAGAATAATGTCATTGCCGCAAGTATCTGGGGTAAATCAAAAACCGTATCTCAATTTGTTCTGGTAATTGGTGTGATGGTATTTGAGTTTATTACTATGTGCTTTGAATTTATGCCGTTTTCTACAGATATAATTGCGACGGTAATGGATGTTCTTACATATATAATGGTGGCAGTATCGGTTGTGCTGACAATTTTTTCAGGCTTTGATTATGTATGGAAGAATAAAGGAATAATTACTTTTAAATAGGGAGAAGTAAAATGAATATAATAGTAGATGCTATGGGTGGTGACAACGCACCAAGCGCGGTTGTTTTGGGTGCAGTTGCTGCAGTAAATGAAATGGATATAAATATAACTCTTGTCGGCAAACAAGCGGTTGTTGAAGAAGAGCTTAAAGCCGCAGGCTACAGCGGTGATAAAATCACCATCTTAAACGCCGACGAGGTAATATTAACAGAAGAAAATCCCGTAGAGGCTGTTCGCCGTAAAAAAGGCTCGTCTATGTGTGTAGGTCTTTCGTATCTCGCAGAGGGCGGCGGCGATGCATTCTTAAGTGCGGGAAGCACAGGGGCGCTTATTTCGGGAGCATCTTTATTGGTCAAAAGAATTAAAGGAATACGCCGTGCGGCACTTACACCCGTTATCCCGCATACAGACGGACATTTTCTGTTGATTGATTCGGGTGCAACGGCTGAATGTACTTCTGAATTTTTAAAGCAGTTTGCGATTATGGGTTCTGTTTATGCCGAAAAGGTTATGGGTATTGAAAACCCGAGAGTTGCGCTTGTAAACATCGGAACAGAAGAAGAAAAGGGAACAACTATCGTAAAAGAAGCTAATAAAATGCTTAAAGATACCCCGATAAATTATACCGGTTACATAGAGGCAAGAGAAATTCCGTTGGGTGGCGCAGATGTTGTAGTTTGCGATGGCTTTACGGGCAATGTTATACTCAAGTTTATGGAGGGTATGGCAAGTGCTTTTTCCAAAAAGCTTAAGGGTATATTCTTAAGAAATACCTTTTCAAAGATTGCGGCTCTTATGGTAAAGGGCGGAATTTCCGACTTTAAAAAGAGTATGGATTATACCGAGCAGGGCGGAGCGATAGTGCTTGGCGTTAAGGCGCCTGTTGTAAAGGCTCACGGAAGTTCAAATCCAAAGGCATTCTGCAGCGCAATCCGTCAGGCAAAGAAAATTGTCGAAAGTGGTATGGTAGACACGATTGCTCAAGGAATTTCTGAATATTGCGCCGAAGAATAAAATTTAATATTGACGGACAGAAATTAATATGATATAGTAGTGCAAGAAAATAATTTAATTTACATATTTATCATTTTTAGGAGGTACAAAATGAACGAAGTTTTTGACGTTTTAAAAGATATTATAGTTGACCAGCTTGGCGTAGAGGATGACCTTGTTACAATGGACACATCGTTTACTGACGACTTAGAGGCTGACTCTCTTGATATGGTTGAGCTTATGATGGCTATTGAAGAAGAGTATGATATTGAGATTTCTGAGGATGATGCAGAAACAATTGTAACTGTAGGAGATGCAGTTTCTTATATAAACTCAAAAATATAACGCTTATTCGGAGGGCAATATGCTCTCCGAATATTTTTAGAGGATAGTATGGATATAGGATATAAATTCAAAGACGAAAAACTGCTTGGCACAGCGCTGACGCATATTTCGCTTGCTAACGAAAAGGGAACAGAGAGCAATCAGCGGCTTGAATTTTTAGGGGATAGTATCCTCTCTTTTGTTGTGGCAAAATATATCTACAATGAATTTAAGACGCTGGGCGAGGGTATGCTCACAATGGTAAGGGCAGAGGCGGTCTGCGAAAAATCACTTGCAGAGGCGGCAAGAAAATTGGGGCTTGGCGAGATGGTTAATTTCGGGCGTTCCGAAGGCGACGCAGGAAAGGACAAGCCATCAATCCTTTGTGATACCTTTGAGGCGGTGCTCGGCGCAATCTATTTAGACGGCGGTATTGAGCCTGCTGAAAAATGGATTATGGATAACCTTAAAGAAACGATTGACAAGGCAAGGAATGCAGATTTTACTAATTACAAATCCGAAATCCAGAGCTTTTATCAGAAGCGTGACAAAAACCGTGAGGTTGTCACATATTCTCTTGTAGAGAGAAAGGGTCCCGACCACGAACCTATATTCTCGGTGGTTGCCGAGTATCAGGGCGAAATTATAGGCAGAGGAACGGGCAAAAATCGCAAGACTGCTGAGCAGAATGCGGCAAAGGATGCACTTTTGAAGGTGAAGCGCGTATGAGAAAATATAATATACCGATTTTTATTCCGCATGAGGGTTGTCCTCATGCGTGCGTTTTTTGTAATCAAAAAAAGATAACCGGGGTAGAAACTTCGGTTACGCCTGCTGATGCCGAAAAAATAATAGAAGAATATCTGTCATATCTTCCGAAAGAAAGATATGTTGAGGTAGCCTTTTTCGGTGGTAGTTTTACGGGGCTTTCGCTTAAAATGCAGGAAGAGTTTTTAAAAACTGCAAACAAATACAAAAACGAAATCGACGGAATACGAATGTCTACAAGGCCTGACTACATAAATGAAGAGGTTTTGAAGCTTTCTGAAAAATATAATGTAAAAACCATCGAACTTGGACTTCAGTCAGCTGACGATGAGGTTTTAAGACTTAACGAGAGAGAACATATTTTTGAGGATACAAAAAATGCGGCGCGAATGATTAAAGAAAGCGGGATTTCTCTGGGGCTTCAGATGATGATAGGAATGTACGGCTCAAATCCCGAAAAGGATATAATTACTGCTCAAAAAACGGCAGAACTTTTACCCGAGTGCGTGCGGATTTACCCGACACTTACGCTAAAGGGAACGAAACTTGAATTGCTCTTTAAAGAGGGTAAATATCAGCCCTATGATTTAGATACTGCAGTCATAACCTGCGATAAAGTTATGCGCATTTTTGAAGAAAAAGGGATTGATATTATAAGAGTCGGACTTCACAGCGACGAGAGCCTTTTAAGTGACGGCAATATTGTAGCGGGACCGTATCATCCAAGTTTTAAGGAGCTTGTTTTAAGCTACAGATGGCGCGGGAAAATCGAAAAAGAATTAACCGATAAAAATATAAGAAATACCGAATACAAAGTGGTTGCGCCTGCGAGAGAAACATCGGCAATCTACGGGCATAAAAGATGCAATGCAGAGTATTTTAAGACGAAATTTGGTGTTAAAATAACGGTTGACGGAAAAGTAGGTTTGTGATATAATGTTTAGGTCATGTTAAATTGGGGCGTTAGCGGTGCCTTGTAACCCTCAATCCGCTACAGAGGGGATGAAAACTTGTCATGAGGGATAGCGATGTTCGGTCTGCCCCCGGGTAAGTGGTGTTGACGATTTGGTCTTGCGCAATCAGAACCTGTGAACCTCGTCAGGGCGGGAACGCAGCAGCGATAAGCAGTAATTTTGATGTGCCGCAAGGCAGCCAGGTTCGAGCTAACTGCACGGGTAACGCGGGTATTGTTATTTCGAGGGCAAGCACATGACTTTTTTTATAAATAAAAGGGGTGAGAAAATGTCAGGATATCAGGCTCTTTATCGTAAATGGCGGCCTATGAGATTTGAAGATGTAGTCGGACAATCTCAGGTTTCGGATACCTTAAAAGGTGCAATTGCGGCGGGCAGAATAGGTCATGCATATCTGTTTTGCGGAACACGCGGAACGGGTAAAACATCGACTGCAAAGATTTTTTCTCGCGCGGTAAATTGCGAAAATCCCATAGACGGCGAGCCGTGCAACGAATGTGCAACCTGCAAAGGCGTGCTGGATGGCAGTATTTTAGATGTATATGAAATGGATGCTGCAAGTAATCGTGGCGTTGAAAATATTCGTGAAATCCGTGACGAAGTTATATATTCACCCGTTGGTTGTAAATATAAGGTCTATATAATAGACGAGGTTCATATGCTGACGGCAGAGGCATTTAATGCCCTTTTAAAAACGCTGGAAGAACCACCTGCTCATGCGATTTTTATTCTTGCTACAACCGAGCCGCATAAAATTCCTGCAACGGTGCTTTCGCGTTGTCAGCGGTTTGATTTTAAGAGAATAGGCATTGACGATATAGCAAATCGCATAACCAAAATAACCGAGGCTGAAGGGATAGAGATTACTCCCGATGCGGCAGAGCTTATAGCGGAGCTTGGCGATGGTTCTATGCGTGATGCAATCAGCGTTCTTGATAGATGTGTGTCATTTGACAGACAATTAAACTGCGATAAGGTTGCCGAAATAACGGGAATTGTCGGCACTGCAGCTTTGTTTGAGATTGCAAAAAGTATAGCTGATGAAAATTGTGGTGAGGCTCTTTTAAAGGCGGATAAGGTTTTAAAGACGGGAACTGAAGCGCAGAATTTAATCGAAAATCTTACCGACCATTTCAGGTGTCTGCTTATCTCAAAATCAATGGATAACCCCGCAGAACTTCTTGAAAAGACAGAAAATATGGCGGTTAAATATAAAGAGCAGTCAGAAAAATTTTCAACCGAAAGGCTGCTTTATTCGATAAAGGTTTTAAGTGAATATTTAGCTCAGGCGAAGTGGATGTCAAAACCGAATGTTGCGGTCGAAATGGCGATAGTCAAGCTTTGTAATCAAACCTTTGGTGCGGACATTGATGCTCTGCTTTCAAGAATTGAAAAGCTTGAGTCAACCATTAAAAACGGAGTTTTACCAAAACCGCAGGAGGAACTTCCACCCTGGGATATTGAAGAAAAAACAGAGATAAAAGAGGAAGTAAAGACTCAAGTTATTGAAATTAAGGGCGGCGATTGGGAATACTGGACCGAGGCTCTTAATGAAATTAAAAAAGAAAGCAAAACACTTTACGCATTTTTATATATAGCAGAGGCTAAAATCAAGGGCGATGCCGTAGA
This sequence comes from Clostridia bacterium, assembly GCA_045661045.1. Lineage (GTDB taxonomy): Bacteria > Bacillota > Clostridia > Monoglobales > Monoglobaceae > UMGS1820. The sequence goes on along the minus strand of JAZREZ010000022.1, from coordinate 5,867 downwards.
AATCGAGGTCGGAAGTCAGCTTGCATACGATAAAATTGCAACACCCGGCGGGATTGATTATTTATCAAAGTTGTTTTCAAGAATTTCAGGGCAAACGCTTTTAGCAAAGGTGTTTATCAAGGGTGAAAAACCCAAGGATGAAGAAGGCTTTTCGATAAAGGATTTGGCGGCAAAAAAAGATGCCTTCGGAGATAAAATAGATATAATTTAAAGAAGGGAAGATATTAAAATGGCAAAAGGCGGATTTCCGCGCGGAATGGGCGGCGGAGCAAATATGAACCAGATGATTAAGCAGGCTCAGAAAATGCAGGAGCAGATGCTTAAGATGCAGGAAGAAATGGAAACTAAAACCTACGAGGCAACTGCGGGCGGCGGTGCCGTAAAGGTTGTTTTTGACGGAAAGCGTGAGCTTAAAGAGATTACGCTGGCTCCTGAGGTTGTAGACCCCGATGATATTGAGATGCTTGGCGATTTGATTTGCGCAGCAGTAAATGAGGGGCTTCGCAAGATTGAAGAAGCAAGCACGGCTCAGCTTGGTTCAATTACCGGCGGGTTAAATATCCCAGGTTTGTTCTAAATGGCGAAAACAGTGGCTGAGTGCCACTGTTTTTTTATTAGGTATTATTGTTGAAAGGAATAATTTTTTGTGTTATTATAAAAAATAGTAATGGAGTGATAATATGATAGATTATTTTTTGACGGTGCTTGGACAGATTATATCAATGTTTTTGATGTGTGTCGTAGGATTTGCACTTTTTAAGTTAAAGCTTTTTACCGAAAAAGGAATAAAAGAAATGACGGTGCTTCTATTAAAAGTGGTAACGCCGCTTATCTTGATTTCGTCGTTTCAGCGAGAGTTTGAAAAAGAGGTTTTTGCAGAATGGTTATGGGCGTTTGTTGCCTCGGCTGTCTGTTATGGAATTTTTATTTTGTTAGCAAGTATCTTTTACAGAGATAAAAGCAAGAATGGTTTTGCAGAAAGCAGAATGGCGGTCGTTCTGCCAAACAACGGCTTTATGGCATTTCCGTTAGTGCTTGCATTGGTCGGCAGTAATTACGGAATTTTTCTGGCGTCGGCAAATGTTATAATATTTAACATTCTTTTGTGGACATATGGCGTAAAAATGTTAAAGCCCGATGAAAAGCTAAGTGCAAAAAGTATACTCACAAATCCGGGACTTATCGGCGTTGTAATAGGACTTATTTTGTTTATCTCACCCGTCAAATTGCCACAGCCCGTATTTAATGCAGTTGACGCAATCGGAAGTTTAAATACTCCGGTTGCTATGATAATACTTGGTGCATTGGTTGCACAGACAGATTTTAAAAAGGCGTTTAAAAGCATTAAGTTTTACAAGCTTTCTGCAATAAAGCTGATTATAGCGCCGATTATTATGATGATTATATATGCGGTCTTGCCGCTTCCGAAGATGGTTCAGCTTGTAGCATTCGTAGGGGCAGTAACGCCGTCTGCTACAGGTGTTGGTATGCTCTCGCGACTTTTTGACGGAGATTATAAATTTGCCACAAGTGCAGTTGTTATAACGACGCTTTTTTCTGCCCTTACAATGCCTCTTATGCTTACAATCGGCAAGGTTATTTTGGGGTATTAAATAAATCTTGAAAAATCCAATATTATATGTTAAAATATAATATTGGATTTTATTGTATACAAACAGGAGGAAAATCAATGAGCAACTACCGTGATAATATACGAAATTTTTCGATAATTGCACACATTGACCACGGCAAAAGTACGCTTGCGGACCGTATCTTAGAGCTTACGGGGACGCTTACCCAGCGTGAGATGCAGGCGCAGATACTTGATAATATGGATTTAGAGCGTGAGCGTGGTATTACTATAAAGGCTCGCGCTGTTAAGCTTATATATAAGGCTAAGGATGGCAAGGAATATGCACTTAATCTGATTGATACCCCGGGACATGTTGACTTTAACTACGAGGTATCCCGAAGTCTTGCGGCTTGCGAGGGTGCGGTTTTAGTTGTTGATGCGGCTCAGGGAATAGAGGCGCAAACGCTTGCCAATACCTATCTTGCTCTCGAACACGATTTGGAGCTTGTGCCTGTAATCAATAAAATAGATTTGCCTGCGGCAAGACCTGACGAAGTTAAAAAAGAAATAGAAGATGTTATCGGCATAGATGGCGAGGATGCGCCTTGTATTTCTGCCAAGAATGGAATAAATATCGATGCTGTGCTTGAGAAAATAGTTGAGCTTGTTCCTCCGCCCGAAGGTGACGAAACAGCTCCGCTTAAGGCGCTTATTTTTGATTCGTACTATGATTCTTATAAGGGTGTAATTGTATATGTTCGCGTAAAGGACGGAACGCTTAAAGCGGGCGATAGAATAAAAATGATGGCAACAGACGGCGAATTCGATGTAGTTGAGGTTGGCTATTTAGCACCTAACGGAATGGCTCCTTCAAAGCAGCTTGTTGCGGGCGAGGTTGGATATATTGCCGCAAGCATCAAGAATGTGCGTGAGGTTCATGTGGGCGATACGGTAACGCTTTGCCAACGCCCTGCAAGCGAGGCTCTTCCGGGCTACAAAGAGGTAAAATCTATGGTGTACTGCGGTATTTATCCCGCAGACGGAGCAAGATATGATGATTTGAGAGAGGCGCTTGAAAAGCTTCAGTTAAACGATGCGGCACTCAATTTTGAGGCAGAAACCTCAATAGCGTTGGGCTTTGGTTTCAGATGTGGATTTTTAGGACTTCTTCATATGGAAATAATTCAGGAGCGCTTAGAGAGAGAGTATAATCTTGACCTTGTCACAACTGCGCCCTCGGTTGAATATATCGTTATCAAAACTAATGGCGACGAGCTTGCAATAGATAACCCCACAAATCTTCCCGAGGCATCGGAAATCGATTATATGATGGAGCCGATTGTTCGTGCGACCATTATGACTCCTAAAGAATATGTGGGCAGTATTATGGATTTGTGTCAGGAAAGGCGCGGAACATATATTGATATGACCTATCTTGACGATACAAGAGTTTCGCTTAATTACGATTTGCCTCTTAACGAGATAATATACGATTTCTTTGATGCACTCAAATCAAGAACCCGAGGTTATGCTTCGTTTGACTATGAGTTTGCAAGATTTGAAAAGGCAGAGCTTGTAAAGCTTGATATGCTTTTAAACGGCGAACAGGTTGATGCGCTTTCGTTTATAGTTCATAAGGAGAGAGCATACGGCAGAGGCAGAAAGATGGCTGAAAAGCTTAAAGATGTTATCCCAAGACAGTTGTTTGAAGTTCCTATTCAGGCGGCAATCGGCGGTAAGATAATCGCACGAGAAACTGTTCGTGCGATGCGTAAAGATGTTCTCGCAAAGTGTTACGGCGGTGATATTACCCGAAAGAGAAAACTCCTTGAAAAACAGAAGGAAGGTAAAAAGCGTATGCGTCAGGTAGGCTCTGTTGAAGTGCCTCAGGAGGCGTTTATGTCGGTGCTCAAGCTTGATTAGGGGAATATATATCCACATTCCGTTTTGCAGGCAAAAATGCAATTATTGTGATTTTAATTCCCGTGTTTCAACAGAATGTGAAAGAAGTCGGTATATAGATGCTCTTTGTGCTGAAATTGAGGAATTTGACGCATCTGAAATTGACACAATTTATTTTGGCGGTGGCACACCTACAGTGCTTGCACCTGAGGAACTTGTGCGCATTTTAAAGGCGGTAAAAAAACGGTTTTCGCTTACTGATGATTGTGAAATATCAATAGAATGTAATCCTGCCACTATGGATAAGGAAGGCTTTTCAAAGCTCAAAAAGGCGGGATTTAACCGACTGAGCATCGGTATGCAATCGGCAGATGATGAGCAGTTAAAGATGCTCGGCAGAATACATTCCTTTGAGGATACGAAGAGATGTATCTTTGATGCAAAAAATGCGGGGTTTAATAACATATCGGTTGATTTAATGTTCGGACTTCCCAATCAAAATAAGGATAGCTTTATAAAATCAGTTAATGCGGCGGTAGAGCTGGGAGTAAATCACATATCGTGCTATGCCTTAAAAATTGAAGAGGGCACGCCTTTTTATAATATGGATTTAACGCTTCCTGACGATGACCAGAGCTTTGAAATGTACGAAGAGTGTGTAAATGTTTTAAATGAGCACGGCTTTAAAAGATACGAAATATCCAATTTCGCAAAGTCGGGCTTTGAAAGCAGGCATAATAAAAAATATTGGCTTTGCCACGATTTTATAGGGCTTGGAGCGGGAGCGTATTCCTGCATAAACGGAGTAAGATATTCAAATATAAGGGATATTGGCGAATATATTGATGCAAAAGATAAAATTTCCGAAAGGACAGCGCTTTCAAAAGAGGATATGATGTCTGAATTTATGTTTTTGGGGCTCAGGCTTTCGGATGGCGTTTCGGTTACAGATTTTTATGATAGGTTTTCAACAGATGTTTTTGAAGTTTTTAAAGAAGCTATAGACAAAAACTTGAAAAGAGGAACGCTTATTAAAGAGGGGGACAGAATAAAAATCCCCGAAAAGTATATGTATGTAAGTAATTCAATTATGGTTGATTTTGTGTAGAGAGGTAACAGATATGGCAGATAAGCTGACAAGAGGAATAACGAAAGACGGATTTTTCAAGATAAGTGCGGTGATTTCAACAGAAACCGCTCAAAAAGCACGGGATTTTCACACTACATCACCTGTTGCAACAGCGGCGCTCGGCAGATTGCTGACGGCAGGACTCTTGATGGGAGCAGAACTTAAAGAGGATAAAGCAAAGCTTACAATTCAAATGAAGGGTGACGGCCCGCTCGGAACTGTTTTGGTTTCGGCAAATTCACACGGTGAGGTTAAGGGTTATGTATCAAACCCTCTTGTTGATATTCCGTTAAAAGAAAATGGCAAGCTTGATGTCGGCGGTGCTATAGGAAATGGTTCTCTTTCTATAATTAAGGATTTGTGCCTTAAGGAGCCGTATATTGGTCAGGTTGCTTTGCAGACGGGCGAAGTGGGCGATGACCTTGCGTATTATTTTATGCAGTCAGAACAGGTTCCAAGCGTTGTGGCGCTTGGTGTGTTGGTTGACAGAGATTACAGCGTTAAGTGTGCGGGCGGATTTATAATTCAGGTTATGCCCGAGTGTGATGATAAATCGATTACTATGCTTGAAAACAGTATCAAAGATATTATGAGCGTTACAGAAATGCTTTCAAATGGTATGACGGGCGAGGATATAATCAAATATGTGATGCTTGGCTTTGATGTGGAGATTTTAGATGAGAGTGATGTGGCGTATGTCTGCGATTGCTCTGAGGAAAGAATGGCTCGTGCAATTATATCGCTCGGCGCAAAAGAGATAGATGATATAATCAAAGAACAGGGCGAAGCGGAGATAGTTTGCAGTTTTTGTAATACCGCATATAACTTTGATGCCGAGGCACTTTGCGAGATGAAAAAATGTGCTAAAAAGACGGACTAAAAGATAGTATAATAGCGAAAAGCGTAGGAAAAAAGAGCAAATATATAGTTTTTTTCACATAATCGCATATAATCGGCTGTAAAAGTCTTGACTTTTGAGGTTAAACTCTGTATAATAGTATCGTTGTCGTTCGAAAGGCGAACGCAAGAGTGTGGGCGCTTAGCTCAGCTGGGAGAGCATCTGCCTTACAAGCAGAGGGTCATAGGTTCGAGCCCTATAGTGCCCACCACACTTTTTTAACACATGGGCGCTTAGCTCAGCTGGGAGAGCATCTGCCTTACAAGCAGAGGGTCACAGGTTCGAGCCCTGTAGTGCCCACCATGTGGTCCGGTAGTTCAGTTGGTTAGAATGCCAGCCTGTCACGCTGGAGGTCGTGGGTTCGA
>JAZREZ010000021.1:0-4279 GCA_045661045.1 Clostridia bacterium | reverse complement strand
GATCTTTCTTCTATTGAATATGCAACAACAGCAGGCGAAGCATTGAACCCTGAAGTATTTAATCAGTTCAAGAAAGCTACAGGCCTTACAATTATGGAAGGCTTTGGTCAGACAGAAACCACACTCTCTATCGCAAACTTTGTAGGTTCTACACCAAGAATCGGTTCAATGGGAAGACCAAGTCCGCTTTATGATGTTGTTGTTCTTGACCCGGACGGAAACGAGTGTAAGATTGGTGACACAGGTGAAATCTGTATCCGTGTTAAGGATAATGTTCCTTGCGGACTATTTATTGGATATTATCTTGACGAAGAAAAGACCAATGAAGTTTGGTATGACGGATTCTATCACACGGGCGACCAGGCAACGATGGACGAAGATGGTTACCTTTGGTATGTTGGTCGTATTGATGATGTTATCAAGTCGTCGGGCTACCGTATCGGACCTTTCGAAATCGAGAGCGTTATTATGGAACTTCCTTATGTTTTGGAATGTGCTATCACTCCGGTTCCTGATGAAGTGCGTGGACAGATTGTTAAAGCTACAATCGTTCTTGTAAAAGGAACAGAAGGCACAGACGAACTTAAAAAGGAAATTCAGGAATATGTTAAAACACATACTGCTCCTTATAAGTATCCGAGAATTGTTGAGTTTGTTGACGAACTTCCAAAGACAATCAGCGGTAAAATCAGACGAGTTGAAATCCGTAAAAACGACTTGGATAAAATGAATAAGTAATATCACCTTAAAAGTGAATATACAAACAAAATCCTCCGTATCTTATTTAAGATGCGGAGGATTTTATAATTAGGTTCAGTTCTTAAGCAATCCGATTCTCCTGCAGAAAAATTTTCGGGGATTGAGTGAAGATGGATTAAAAGCTCTCTTAAAATACAGGAGCATATATCACGCCCAAAGGGTGATTCAAGAAAAATTCCTGCACTCTTTTTTTGACGGCACCCAATGGCACGGAGATTTGGTTTATATTTAATGTGCAGGCGGGAAAAGAAAGGAAAGATAAAATGAACGAACTCTATGAAAGAATGACAGCGGCAGAGCAATCCGTGAAATCTGCACATAAACGAATAGACGAGTTTTCGGAGAGTAATAAAAACATTTCAGAGATACTTGTTGAGATGAAATATATGAGGCGTGATTTAAACGAGCTTATGCAAAGGGTGGTTGATGTAGAAACAAGACCTGCCCGAAGATATGATGTTATAATCAACGCCGTTATTACTACGCTGATTGCGGGAATTATAAGCTTTATTATGAAATAATTTGCAAAATAAATAATATACTTTACAGGGAGGAGGAAGTTAAATGAATGTAACATCTGGAACAATAGCGAGAACCATCTGCCTATGTTTGGCACTTTTAAATCAGGTGTTTGCGGTGATGGGTAAGGATAGTATTGCTATTGCAGAGGATGATATATATCAGATAGTAAGCCTGATTGCGACAATAACTATGGCGATTGCGGCGTGGTGGAAGAACAACAGCTTTACCAAGGCGGCGATAAGTGCCGATGAGGTTTTGAGGCAGTCAAGGATTAATGAATAATAATAACCCGCCTGCAAAATATTTTGAAAGGGAAGATTAAAATGCGAATAGGAATTAACTGCGGTCACACATTGAGCGGAACAGTTGGCAGCGGAGCGGTAGGATATTTAAACGAGAGCAACGAAACCAGAGCCGTAGGCTATCTTCTGATAAGTATGCTCAAAGCTTTAGGACATACAGTCTATGATTGTACGGTTGATAATTCAAAAACTGTGATTGCAAATCTTAAGGAGATTTGCGAAAAAGCCAATGCACAAAAGCTTGATATGTTCATATCGTTGCATTTTAATGCGGGAGGCGGCAACGGTTGTGAGGTATTTACATACGGAAGCGGTGACATAGCAAGAGCGTGTAAAATAAAATCCGCACTTTATTCATTAGGTTTTAGTGACAGGGGAATAAAGGACGGTTCAAATCTTTATGTTATAAAAAATACAAAAGCACCCGCCGCTCTTGTCGAAGTCTGTTTTGTTGATTCAGATGATGCGATGCTTTATCGAAAGCTGGGGGCAGAGCGTGTTGCTGCTGCAATATGCGAGGCAATAGCGGGAAAAATGCCCGATTATAATAAGGAGGACGAGAAAATAATTTATAATTACATAGACGAAAATATGCCCGAGTGGGCAAGACATACCATACAAAAGCTTGTGGATAAGGGAGTGCTTTCAGGTGATGAGAACGGCCTTAACCTTAGCGAAGAGATGCTGAGAATTTTTGTTATCCACGACAGACTTGGGTTGTATGATTAGAGCAGAAAACGGCAAGAAAAACACGATGTTTTTCTTGCCGTTTTTAGATATGGTTTGTCAGCGGTCAGGTTTTAATTTTTTATCCATAAGCTTTATACATATACCGCAAAATGCACCTGTTATAATTGCCGCAATCAAAAGAATTGGCAGATAATAAAAAACAAAGATGCTCTTTGTTATTACTGCGGCACAGATAATTTGTGCCGTGTTGTGAAGCATTGCGCCGACAATACTTATCTCAACAATAAACTTTTTGCCGAGCGTTTTAAAAATCAATACTTCTGCAACAAGGGATAAAACGCCTCCGCTTAAGCTGTAAATAAGTGTAGAGGGAGAGGCGGCAAAAAGTGCACCTAAAATTATCCGGGAGATGAGTATCAAAAACGCCTCTTTAGGCGATAAATAAACAAGCGCAAAAAGCGTAATAATATTAGAAAGCCCAAGCTTTAAGCCGGGTATGGCAAACAGAATCGGGATTTGCGCTTCAAGCACGAAAATCGTGAGAGCCGTGCATAAAAGAATACTGCAAATAACCATTCGTTTTGTTGTAAATTTTTTCATTTGTATCATTCCTCAATTTGAATTACAAGCTTGTTTGGCAGACAAACAATAGGAAAAACATTGTCAGAAATTTTGCCCTGTTTTACGCAGAGCTTATCGGGGCAGTTTGCGTGTATTACCGAGATGTCGCCTTTCTCTACAAGGATTGTATTATTCGGAAGCTTAATTTCATAAGGGGAGTCTGTTTTGCTTAAATCAATGGTATCAAAAAGCTTGCCGTCTACGCGTATTGTGACGATGCTTTTTTCTTGCTTTAAAGACAAGAAAATACAAAGCGCTGAAATACAAAAAATCAGCACAAAAAACAGAAGAAAAATTCGGTGTTTCAACCCTATCAACGCCCCTTGTTTCGTTAACTTTTTAGTAAATCATAACGAATTTATATTTTTTTGTCAAGTTTCTCATCTTAATGCTTGTTTTTTGTCGATTGCAATGTTATACTATAGAAAGAACTATAATTGAGAGGGGATACCCTGTATGAACTACACAATGCTCACGGATTTTTATGAACTTACAATGGCAAACGGCTATCTCATAGAGGGTATAGGCGAAAAACAAGCGTATTTTGATATGTATTTTCGTCAAGTTCCTGACAACGGCGGTTTTGCTATTATGGCGGGCATTGAACAGCTTATAGAATATATGAAAAACTTAAGGTTTGAAAAGGAAGATATAGAGTATCTTCGTTCAAAGGGCATATTCTGCGAAGAATTTTTAACCTATCTTGAAAACTTTGAGTTTTGTTGTGATGTATGGGCAATCCCTGAAGGTACGCCGATTTTCCCGAACGAGCCTATCGTGACGGTAAAGGGTCCTTTAATTCAGGCGCAGTTTGTAGAAACTATGATACTGCTGACTGTCAACCACCAGAGCCTTATTGCAACCAAGAGCAATCGAATTGTGCGTGCGGCGGGGGATATTCCCGTTATGGAGTTTGGCTCAAGGCGTGCACAGGGCTATGACGGCGCTATCTATGGCGCAAGAGCGGCTTATATCGGCGGTGTTGCAGGAACGGCGTGCACAATTTCTGAGCAGATGTTTTCTGTTCCCGCACTCGGCACAATGGCACATAGCTGGGTTCAGTCATTTGAGAGTGAATATGATGCGTTTTTGGCTTATGCAAAGGCGTATCCTAACAACTGTACTCTTTTGATTGATACTTATAATGTTTTAAAAAGCGGTATTCCCAATGCTATAAAAGTGTTTGATGAGGTTTTAAAGCCTATGGGTATTACAAACTGCGGGGTCAGAATTGACAGCGGTGATATTACTTATCTTACAAAAAAATGCCGCAAGATGCTTGACGAGGCGGGCTGGCAAACTGCAAAAATTGTGGTTTCAAATTCACTTGATGAATATATCATCCGTGACATTTTAAGGCAGGGGGCAGCGGTTGATTCGTTCGG
>JAZREZ010000020.1:0-12791 GCA_045661045.1 Clostridia bacterium | reverse complement strand
CCCATAGGCAGACACGCTAAAGACCGCAAAAAAATGACTATAACCTATGAAAATTCAAAGGATGCGGTCACTCACTACAAAGTGCTTGAAAGGTTTGACAAATATACACTTATAGAGTGCATTTTAGAAACGGGCAGAACTCACCAGATAAGAGTTCATATGTCGCAAAACGGACACGCAATCGTGGGCGATAAAACCTACGGCACCGTAAAAGAAGAATTTAAGCTTAACGGACAGCTTCTTCACGCCTATAAAATCGGCTTTATACACCCCGTAACAAAAGAATATATGGAGTTTACATCAGAAATTCCCGATTATTTCAAAAAAGTATTGCAAAAATTGGGAAAATAAGGTAAAATATTAACAACAAGTCTTGGGGGGAGATAATATGAAAAAGGTGTCAGCGTTTTTCTTAAGCATAGTGATGGTATTTTCGTGTGCAATGGTGTTTGCTGAAAATGAAATCGTTCCCGTTGAGCAGACGGAAAAAAACGAAATTACAATAACTATCAATTTAGAAGAAAAGGTTCAGGTTATTGATTCTGTTGCGGTGTTTGAACTTTATACAGAAAGCGGTACAATGCTTGGCGAAAGGGAAGAATGGGTAGGCGGAATAACCGAAAAGATATTCTTAAGTTTTGAAGTTCCCGAAATAAATGTGGGGGATAAGTTTATCTTAAAGCTAAGAAGCGGACTTAACAACATTAAATATTTCAACAAGGAATATAAAGAGGGTGACAGCATTACTCTCACTGTGTATGCGTATCTTGATAAAACCAACGAGGTTCACATACGAAAGGATTTCAGTTTAGTTGCATCGCCATACTTTGAGCACGCAATTGTTGTCTATACAGACGGGCATATTCAAAATCTTTCTCCAAGGGCGAGGCTTATAGAAAACAATGCTATGGTACCTGTAATTCCCGTAGCGTATTCTTTGGGTATTTCGGCTCGCTATGATGAAAAATATAACAGTGTAGTTTGTGAGGTCGGAGAAAAACAAGTACTCTTTAATATGGGAACTGCTTATGCTACCATATTCGGTGAGGATACATATCTTTCGAGACCGTGTGAAATGATTGACGGCACGCCATTTGTTCCTGCAAGGGCGCTGGCGGAGGCTTTTAATTGCAGTATAGAGGCACTTGATTTCGGTGACCACATTGATGTGTGCTTCGGGCAGTCGCCTATGGTTGAAAAATATGTAGAACAGTTCCCCGTTAACAAGTGGGGAATATCGAGTAAAACAAATTATATGGTATGGATATCAAAGAAAGATTACAGCGTAAAGGTTTATACGGGTGTAAAAAATAAATGGAGCGAGATAAAGAATTTTCCGTGTGCAATCGGTGCACCTGACAGTGAGACTATAACGGGTAGCTTTGAATATCAATATCGTATGAAGCAATGGGATTATCCCGAATATGGATATTATGTAGGTCCGTGCCTTGTTTTTTACGGAAATTACGCAATTCACTCGACCCTTTTAAGTTATAAGGGCGGTGTGTATGATAACCGCACAGGCGTAAAAATTTCACACGGATGTATAAGAGTTCGCCCTGAGGATATAGAGTGGCTTGATAAAAATCTTCCGATTGGAAGCAGAATTTATATAACAGAATAAAAGTAAAATTCAGAATAATCTTTTCGGATTATTCTGGATTTTTTTGTATATTGTCAAATTAAAGATATTTTTTACTAAATTTGAAGAATTTTATAGACAAGTCAAGCTCGTTGTGGTATGATATTATATAGCTTTGATTTAATGGAAAGTGAGGGCTTTTATTATGAAGCATTTGCTTGGAATAAAAGAGTTATCGGCTCAGCAGATTATATCAATTCTCGACAGTGCCGACAAAATGAAGAAGAATGTATTGGAGGCGGGGAAAAAGGACAGTTGTCTTAGCGGCAAGAGTATTATTACTCTTTTCTATGAGAACAGTACCAGAACCCGTCTTTCTTTTGAGCTTGCCTCAAAATATCTCGGCGCAACCGCCGCAAACATTACCGCATCAGGCAGTAGTGTAGAAAAGGGTGAAACTCTAGAGGATACGGGTAAAACTATTGACTCTATGGGTACAGATGTGGTTATTATAAGACACAGTGCATCGGGTGCACCTCATATGCTCTCTCAATATACCAACGCATCGGTTGTAAATGCGGGCGACGGTATGAATGAGCATCCCACTCAGGCGCTTCTTGATATGATGACCATAAGAGAAAAATTCGGTAAATTTGAAGGGCTGAAAGTTGCGATAATCGGTGATGTCAAGCATAGCCGTGTTGCACGCAGCGATGTATATGCTCTTAATAAATTGGGTGCAGATGTTACTCTTTGTGCGCCGACCACCCTTATGCCCACTAATATGGAGGCACTTGGTGCAAAGGTTTGCTTTGATGCAGACAAAGCGATAAAGGATGCCGATGTAGTTATGGGACTTAGAATTCAGCTTGAGCGTCAGAAGAGCGGTCTTTTCCCATCGGTTCGTGAATATCACAAATTGTTTGGAATTAACAAGCGCAGAATGACACTTGCAAAGCCTGATGCAATAGTTATGCATCCGGGCCCTGTTAATCGTGGTGTAGAGCTTGCGGCAGACATTGCAGACGGACCTCAGTCTGTGATAAATGCTCAGGTAACAAACGGCGTATGTGTAAGAATGGCAGTTCTTGAACTGCTTACAAAATAAGGAGGAGCGGTTATGAAACAGATTATTAAAAACGGATTTGTAATCAATCCTGCAACAAACTTTGCGGGAAAAGCAGACATCCTTATAAATTACGGAGTTATCGAAAGAATAGCTGAAAATATAAACGATTTAGATGCTAAAATAATTGATGCTACGGGCAAAACTGTTATTCCGGGACTTGTGGATTTGCATGTTCATTTCAGAGAACCCGGATTTGAGCATAAAGAGGATATAGAATCAGGCAGCAGAGCGGCGGCAAGAGGCGGTGTTACCACAGTTTTATGTATGCCAAACACCAACCCGCCAATCGATAGTGCCGCACTTGTTGAATATGTAATCAATCGTGGTAAAAAGACAGGACTTATAAATGTTTTGACTACCGGAACAATCACAAAAGGATTAAAGGGCAGTGAACTTACAGAGGTTGCAGAGCTTAAGTCGGCAGGCGCATCTGCGCTTTCGGATGACGGCAGACCTGTTTCGTCCTCTATGATTATGAGAAGAGCCCTTGAATATTCAAATATGCTTAATATGCCGATTATGGCACATTGTGAGGATTTGGATTTAGTTGCAAACGGCAGTATGAACGATGGGCTCACTTGCACAGAGCTTGGACTTCGCGGAATTTCAAAGTCAGCAGAAAGTGTGGCTGTCAGTCGTGACATATTGCTTGCAGAGGAAGTTGGTGCAAGACTTCATATCTGCCATGTAAGTACCAAAAACTCAATAGAGGCAGTTCGCAGTGCAAAGGCAAGAGGTGCAAAAATTACAGCTGAAACTGCACCACACTATTTCAGCTTAACCGATAAAGCTTGCCTTGGATTTAATACTAATGCAAAAATGAATCCTCCGCTTCGTGATGACGAGGATTTAAATGCGGTTATTGAAGGTTTGCTTGACGGAACTATTGATGCAATAGCGACAGACCATGCACCTCACCACATAGACGATAAACAGGTTGAATTTGAAAAAGCGGCAAACGGTATTGTAGGTCTTGAAACCTCTCTTGCTGTGGGATATACATATCTTGTAAAGAGCGGAAAGCTGACAATTTTACAGCTTATAGAAAAAATGAGTACAAATCCTGCGAAAATAATAAATTCAGACCGTGGTACTCTTAATGTGGGAGCGCCCGCCGATATTGTTATTTTTGACGAAAACGAAGAATTTACGGTTGATGTGAATGAGTTTGAAACAAAAGGGAAAAATTCACCATATATAGGTGAAAAGCTTTTCGGAAAAGTTGAGAGAACCATTGTAGGCGGAAAGACCGTATATCTTGCATAAAGGAGAGAGTTAAAGTGATAGACAAGCTTATTGAAAAGATAAAAGAAAAAAATAATCCGACAGTTGCGGGACTTGACCCGAAGCTTGATTATGTTCCTGATGATATAAAAAAGGCGGCATTTGAAAAGTATGGCGAAACCTTTGAGGGTGCGGCAGAGGCTATATTTGAATTCAACAAGCAGTTAATAGATGCACTTTTTGATATAGTTCCTGCGGTAAAGCCACAGTCGGCTTACTACGAAATGTACGGGATTGAGGGTATCAAGTGTCTTGATAAAACCATAAACTACGCAAAAGAAAAAGGAATGTATGTTATCCTTGATGCAAAGCGTGGCGATATTGGTGCGACCTCTGAAGCGTATGCAACCGCATATCTTGGAAAGACCAAGATAGGAGATAAGGCAACACCTGTATTTAACCCCGATTGCTTAACGATAAATCCATACTTTGGAACTGATGGAATTGCGCCGTTTATCAAAGAATGTGCGTCAAATGATAAGGGTGTATTTATTCTTGTCAAGACCTCAAATAAATCATCTGGCGAAATTCAGGATTTAAAATCGGGCGATAAGTTCATATACGAGCATATGGCAGACCTCGTAAAAGAATGGGGCAGCGAGATTGTAGGAACTTACGGCTACAGCAGTGCAGGTGCGGTTGTTGGTGCAACCTATCCCGAGCAGGCGGCAAAGCTTCGCATACAGATGCCAAGAACATATTTCTTGGTTCCGGGCTATGGTGCTCAGGGCGGCGGTGCAAAGGATGTTGCTCCCTGCTTTAATAAAGATGGTCTTGGTGCTATTGTCAATGCTTCACGCTCAATTATGTGTGCGTATATGAAAAACGGCGGCACAGTAGGCGAGGCGGCAAGGGCAGAAGCTATAAGAATGAGAGATGATATTTTAAGCGTATTATAAAGAGGGGGAACGGAAGTTGCTTTGTAAGCTTATAAAAAAGACACAACTGACAGAGAGTGTCTATGATTACACAGTGTTCTGTCCCGAAATGGCAGAAAAAACAAAGCCGGGACAGTTTTTGCATATACTCTGTGGCGGAGATGCTTATTTAAGACGCCCAATCAGCGTGTGCGAAGTAATTGACAAAGAGTCAATAAGATTTATCTTTCAGGTAAAGGGCGTAGGAACCGAAGCCCTGCTTTCAAAAAACGAAGGGGATATGATAGACATATTAGGCCCCTTAGGTAACGGCTTTAATAAAATAAACGGTAAATGCGTTTTAGTCGGCGGCGGAATTGGAGTATTCCCTCTTTTGCAGCTTGCAAAAGAGATAGATGGCGATGTAACTGTACTTTTAGGGTTCAGGAGCAAAGCCGATGTACTTATGATTGACGAATTTTCAAAGTATGCAAATGTCTTGGTCGCAACCGATGACGGAAGCTTCGGGCATCACGGCTATGTTACCGAACTTTTGAAAAATACATTGCAAAACGGCGGTGTCGATAAGGTTTACAGTTGCGGTCCAACCCCGATGATGCGTCTTGTTTCAGGCATTGCCGAAGAATTTTCTGTTGATGCAGAGGTTTCTTTAGAAGAGAGAATGGGTTGCGGTATAGGTGCTTGTGTTACTTGTGCGTGCACGGTTGCGGGAAAGCGCAAGCGTGTCTGCAAGGACGGCCCTGTATTCAACGCTTCGGAGGTGGAATGGGATGGCTGATTTAAAGGTTAATATTGCGGGTGTTGAATGGAAGAACCCCATAACAACCGCATCGGGAACATTCGGTTTTGGTGAAGAATACGGCGAATATTTTGATTTAGCTGAGCTTGGCGCAATATGTGTAAAGGCGCTTTCTGCAAAACCAAGAATGGGCAATCCCTCGCCGAGAATTGCAGAAACTCCAAGTGGTATACTTAACAGCGTGGGACTTCAAAATCCGGGCGCACAATATTTTTTGGATAATTATCTGCCCACACTTAAAAAGTATGACACAAACATAATTGCAAACCTTTGCGGAAGCTCAATCGAAGATTATGTTGAGGTAGCAGAGATTTTAGGCGACAGCGTGAATATGTTTGAACTTAATATTTCGTGTCCCAATGTAAAGGTTGGCGGTATGGCGTTTGGCACAGACCCCAAAATGACCGAGGAAATTACAAAGCGTGTAAAGGCGGTTTCTAAAGTACCGCTTATTGTAAAGCTCTCTCCCAATGTTACTGATATAACCGAGATAGCAAAAGGCGCAGAAGCCGGCGGTGCAGATGCACTTTCGCTTATAAATACGCTTTTGGGTATGAGAATAGACATAAGAACAAGAAGACCAATTCTTGCAAACAATATGGGCGGACTTTCAGGCCCTGCAGTAAAGCCTGTTGCGGTAAGAATGGTATATCAGGTGCATAAGGCGGTGAACTTGCCGCTTATAGGTATGGGCGGTATATCAACGGCAGAGGATGCAATCGAGTTTATACTTGCGGGTGCAACCGGGCTTGCTGTAGGAACGGCGGGATTTATAAATCCTACTGCTTGGGTTGATGTTAAGAATGGAATAGAAAAATATTTAGATGATAACGGAATAAAGAGCGTTAATGATATAGTTGGCGCAATTGAACCATATTAAGAAAGGATTGATACAAATGACAAATCAGGAAATTATCGAAATGCTTAAAGAGGCAGAGGTTCTTTTAGAGGGACATTTTCTTTTAACTTCGGGAAGACACAGCGACAAATATATGCAGTGTGCAAAGATTTTTCAGAACGCAAAATACAGCGAGCCTCTTTGTGCTGAGCTTGTAGAAAAGTACAAGAATGACAATATCGAATTGGTAATCGGTCCCGCTATCGGTGCAATTCAGATGTCTTACGAGGTAGGAAAACAGCTTGGCGTTAAAAATATTTTCGCAGAGCGTGAAAACGGCGAAATGACTCTTCGTCGTGGATTTACCATCGAAAAAGGACAAAGAGTTTTAATCGTTGAAGATGTTGTTACAACAGGTGGCAGCGTTAAAGAGGTTATGAAGCTTGTTGAGGAATGCGGCGGTGTTATCGCAGGTATTGGTTCTATCGTTGACAGAACAGGCGGCAAGATTGACTTTGGCGTGCCTTACAAGAGTGCATTTTCTATGGATATCACCTCTTATGAGGCTGATGAATGTCCTATCTGCAAGACCGGAGCACCATTAGTAAAGCCGGGCAGCAGAGGTTCAAAATAATGGCAGATACTGAACTTCACAGCGGACACAGAAGCAGACTTTGTGCCAAAGCAAATCTTATGGGACTTGAATTTTTAGAAGAGCACGAACAACTCGAAAAATTACTCTTTGCAGTAATACCAAGAGGCAATACAAACGGTATTGCACACGCTCTTTTAGACGAATTCGGTTCTCTCTACGGAGTGCTGACGGCAGAGCGTGACCGACTTTTGGCAATTGATGGTGTTGGAACAAAAACGGCTGAATTTTTGCACGATTTGATGCCGCTTTTAGGAATAGTTGAGCGGTGTATGCTAAAATCAGACGGAGTAAAAGCCGTTCTTGATACTCCTGAAAAAATCGGTGAGTTTGCAGTAACATTTTTCAATGGCAAGGTTACAGAAAATTTATATATGTTAAGCCTTGACTCTGCAATGCGCCTGATAAGATTTGATAAAATTTCAGAAGGCAGTTCAACATCTGCAAGTGTGTCTGTTCATAATATTACAAAGCGGGCGCTCTTAAATGAGGCGTATGCGGTGGTGCTTTGTCATAACCATCCTGGAGGCAGATGCGAGCCGTCAAGAGCAGACATCATACTTACAAGAGAGGTTGCACAAGCGCTTCAAAGCATTGATATACGGTTGATTGACCATATAATTGTTGCCTGCGGTAAATATTCAGGAATAAATAATATGATTTAAGGACTTGGAAACAAGTCCTTTTTTTATGTTCTAAATCCGGACAAAGCATCATAGGATTTTATAACGAAAGGAAGATAGCTATGAAGAAACAAAGGATTTTAGAAATTTTCCCGTATCTTCCCGAAAGCATCCGCGAAAAGCTTCAGAAATTAGTGCGCGATGAATGGATTGACATTGAAGAAATTCGCTTGCGGGCAGGGCTACCCCTTTGTATTGGCGTATGGGGTGAGAGTTGTTTTGTGACAAATACGGGAGGGATAACAAATTATGAAAGTGATGCTTATACTGTTTCGGCAGAAGAGGTACAAGCCGCATTTATGGCAATCTGCGAAAACTCGGTTTACGCATATATGGATGAAATCCGTCAGGGATTTATCACGCTTAAGGGCGGGCATAGAGTCGGTATATGCGGAAAAACAGTTCTTGATAACGAAAAAATCAAAACATTTAAAGAGGTTTCGTCGCTGAATTTCAGGGTTGCGGGGCAGATAATAGGACTTGCCGACGGAATAATTGACAGAATAGTTTACGGAACTGAAGTGTTCAGCACGCTTATAGTATCTCTGCCGCAGATGGGTAAAACCACATTGCTTCGGGATATTATGCGGCAGATTTCAAACAAAGGCTTTAAATGCGGGGTTGCAGATGACAGAGGCGAGCTTGGCGCAATATTTAAGGGTGCACCCACAAATCTTATTGGTGCACAGACCGATATAATTGACAGTGCGCCTAAGGCTGATGCTATTGAAATGTTAATCCGTACTATGTCGCCAAAGGTTATAATAACTGACGAGATTGCATCGGATAAGGATGTAGAGGCAATTCGCAAAGCGGCGGGAACCGGTGTCAAAATAATAGCAACAACACACGGCGACAGCATAGAGGAAGTAAAATCAAGAAAAATGCTTCTGCCATTGTTTGAGGATAAAATTTTTTATCAATCGGTATTGCTTCGGCGTGACTTTTCAACACCCGACTCGGTTACATATACCAAGGTGAGCACGCTATGAAGCTTATTGCGGCGGTAATTCTTGTTTTAGGCGGAGGATATGTCGGGATTTTGTTTGCGTCAGGTCTTGCCATAAGGGTAAATCAAATAGAAGAGATGCGGCTTGCTTTAACGCGTATGAGCTTTAATATAAGCTTTTTAAAGATGCCCGTTAAGGAGGCAGTGATAAATGCCGCAAAAACTGCAAGGGGCGGGATATATCGGGTTTTAACCGATGCGGCTCAAATGCTTGAAAATGAAAGGCTGACTCCTGCCTGCGCATTTGAAAGGGCAATCCTTAAAAATCGAAAGGCTCTGTGTCTTAAAGCTTCCGAAATAGATATACTTGAAGAATTTGCAAACAATCTCGGAAGGGGCGATACAGAAAATGAAATAAATAATATCAAGGCCGCCCACGCAAAGCTTGCCTTGTCGCAGACAGCGGCAGAGGGCGAGCGTGACTCAAAAGGAAGACTCTGGCGGGGGGCGGGATTGCTTGCGGGAATGTTTGTGGCAGTTTTGTTGTTTTAGGAGGATAAAATGGATGGAGTAGATTTGATATTTAAGGTTGCCGCAATCGGAATTCTGGTAGCGGTGCTAAACACTCTGCTTGTAAGAGCGGGAAGAGAAGATCAGGCAATGATGACAACGATTGCAGGGCTTGTCGTGGTATTGCTTGTGGTGCTTCAGGAGATAAGCAATCTGTTTGATACCATTAAGCATTTGTTTGGATTATGATAGTTTTAAGGATAGTAGGCATTGGAATTGTTACTATGATTTTGAGCCTTTTAATCAGGCAGTACCGACCTGAAATGGCGGTGGCTGTTTCTGTCTGCGGGGCAGTTTTAATACTATCGATGTGCGTTCCGTATTTAAGCTCTGTAATTGAGATGTTTAAAGATATAGCAAACGGAGCGGGGGTAAATCTTTCTCACATAGAGATAGTTTTAAAAATAATAGGTATATCCTATATCTGTCAGTTTGCGGCAGACATCTGCAAGGATGCGGGAGAGGCTTCTGTTGCGGGCAAGATTGAGCTTGGCGGTAAAATCGTGATAATAACACTTTCTATGCCTATAATATACAATCTTCTTGATTTGGTAAGAGATATAATAAATTTTTAATAAGCATAATGAAAAAGATAATTTTTTTACTTATTTTGTTTGTAACAGTTCAAAGTGCGGCTTATGCAGATGCGGCTCAATTACTTGATGAATACGCAAGCCTTTACGGCGAAGTGTTTGAAGAAGGTCTTAAAGGTGCTGAAAATTCATTTCACGAAATTGTGCCCGAAATAAACCCAAAAGAGCTTTTAAGGGAACTTAATTCAGGTAATATTTCAATATCCGTAAAAGAGTTTTTGATGTACCTTTTAAAAGCTCTTCTGGGTGAAATATATGCAGGGCTAAAGCTTATGGCGGTTGTTCTCGCTCTGGCAGTTTTAAGCTCATATTTAAGTGAGCTTAAAAGCAGTTTTGGTGAAAATTCTGTAGGGGTAGTCGCTTTTTATGCTTGCTATGTAATTATAGCGGGAGTTGCGGCAACCGCGTTTTACGGGGCGGCAACTTGTGTATCGGATGCGATTTCAAGCATAGCGTTTTTTATGAAGGTTTTGGTGCCCGTAATGGTCACAACTCTTATGACAAGCGGGGCGATAATATCTGCAACCGTGTTTGAGCCGACGCTGATTGCCATAGTTGAAATCGGTGTATGGGTAATAGACGCAATTTTTTTGCCCGCAGTAATGATTTCTACGGCGCTTAATATTGTAAATGGTATGTCGGATAAGTTTAGGACGGATAAAATGGTTTTACTTATCAATAACGGCGTAAAGTGGGGGCTATCGGTAATGCTTACCATATTTGTAAGCATTACGGGACTTAAAAGTATTGCATCTTCGGGTGCGGATGCTCTTACTATAAAATTGAGTAAATTTGCCGCCTCAAACCTTATCCCGATGGTTGGCGGAATTTTAGCCGAGTCCGTCGAAACTGTTATGGGTTGCAGTGTTGTTATAAAAAATTCGGTAGGTATTCTGGGGATAATCTGCCTTGTAGTTATCGTGCTTGCGCCGATTATTAAGGTGTCGGCAATATTGATGCTTTTCAGGGTTACAGCGGCAGTAATTGAGCCGATTTCAGACAAAAAAATAAGTGACTGTATGACAAGACTTGCAGGTTCTGTGTCATCTCTTTTTTCGATGCTGACGGCAACTACTGTTATGTTTATTATAATAATAACCATTATGATAAATGCGGGCAGCAGCGCCATTATGGCAGGAGGGTAAAAATGCTTGAGTTTTTGAGAAATTTAGCATTGTCGGTTTCGGGAATTGTTGTTTTTGGCTCTCTGTGTGAAATGATTTTGCCAAACGGCGTGTATAAAAAATATATACATTTAACCATCGGTCTTGTGCTGGTTATTTCCATTATATCTCCCGTTTTAAATTTTGATACGGATATTGATGTTTCGTATATTGATACAGACAAAATGGAAGAAGCTCAAAAAGACGATGTAATAAGGCTTTATAAAAAGAATTTGGCAATAAATATGAAAAAGCAGATAGAGGCTATTGCAGGGGTGGATTTTGATATAAAATGTGATGTCTATGATACGCAAGAGGATTTTGGCAAAATAAAAAATATATGGATAACTGTCGATGCTGAAAGCGGTGTAAAAATTTCGGATGCCGCAATAGAAATGCTTAAAGAAAACTATGGGCATAACATAAGCATTAAATACCTAAGGTGATATAATGAACATATCAGAAATCGTAAAAATAAATCAAAAAAACGACTATGAGAAGAAAAAGCCGAATATGATTATTATATGGCTGATAATAGGAGCGGTTTTGTTTCTTGCGTTTGGCAGTTTCCCAAAGACCGATAAAAAGGAAGAAAAAGGCGAAAGCACAAATGTTTCAGAATATGCCAAAAACGAGGAAAAGCGGCTTGAAACAAGTCTTGAAAAGATTAACGGGGCGGGAGATGTCACGGTTTACATAAACATAGACGGCGGAGGTGAAAAAATCCTTGCTAAAGACAGCGACTATAAAACTGAAATTCAGGGCGAGGAAAAAAGCGAGGAGTCAAAGACGAGTATTGTGATGAGCGGAAAATCTACGCCCTACATAGTTGAAGAAAAGACTCCGGAAATTAGCGGAGTTCTGGTAATAGCAAAGGGTGCGGCAGATGAAAGAGTAAAAACGGAAATTTATGAGGCGATACGGGCAATTTATGGGATTGCACCGCATCGTATAAAGGTCACATATTAGTTGAAAGGGTGAGTTTATGAAAAAATCAAGCAAAAAAATATGGTTTAAGGGTAAAGAGGTCTTACTGTTTGGACTCATTGCACTTGTTATTACGGCGGGTTATTACAGATGGACAGTAGAGCAACAACAGTTAATCAGTTATGAAGCAGAGGAGGCAATCCCCACTGCATCCGAGCAGGACGGTCAGGGAGGGGAGGATACAACATCTGCACTTTCAAAGCTTAAGCAGGAGCGGGATTCTGCAAGAAGTCAGTCGGTTGAAGAATGGAAAAAGATAGCCACAAATAACGAAACCTCGCAAGAGGGCAAAAAGGATGCCGAAAAAAAGATTTCAAAAGCAACCGAGAATGCCGATAAAGAGAGGAACATAGAAACAATGGTTAAGGCAAAAGGCTTTGAAGATTGTATTGCCTATGTTGACGAAGGCGGGGTGTCCGTCACCGTTAAGGGTGGAGAAATTGACGGCTCAAAAGTTGCACAGATTAAGGATATAATTGTGAGTGAAACGGGAGTTTCTCCACGAAATATAAAAATAAATGCAATGTAAAAGCGAGGCAATAGTGAAGTAGTCAATACTTTGTAGACACAAAAAAGAATATTTTAAGCTGCCTGTTCGATTCTGTATTGAACAGGCGGTTTTCTTTTTAATTTGCGTATAGGTTTTATAAAATTAAAATAATATATTGCATCATCAATGACTTT
>JAZREZ010000019.1:0-19410 GCA_045661045.1 Clostridia bacterium | reverse complement strand
TGCAAGTGTCAATGTATTTGAATTAGCATATGACACAAGGCTGATTGTCTGCTTTTCAGGATCGTAGTTTGTAGCAAATCTTACTACAGCTCCGTCTGCGGATACATCACACGAATATGCATCATCAGAAATTCTCATTTCGGAGCCCGCGTAATCGTTTATGATTGCAAGAGTATAAAGAGCACCACTATTTGTTTGTTCATCAAATCCGCCTATATATGAAACTCTTGTGAAATCATCACTTGCATCAAACAGACAATTTGTAAGCTTTGAGCTGATATTTACTGCAGTTGCAACCTTTTGAGGATTTGGTGATTTTGCATTTGCAAAATAGTAATCCGCCTTATCGCTTTCATAAGACTTTGAATAAATAACTGCACCGTCATCATTTCTGATTTTTATAATTTGTGTAATTTCCTGCGCAATCTTTATGTTTGCACCTGTGGTTAAATCCACACAGCTAAGTGTCTGTAATTTGTTTTTATAATCACTGTATACAAATGCAGATTCTGTCTTAGTTGAAATTACAGGAGCAAGAAATCCCTTTTCGGCAAGCATTTTAGGACCTTCTGCATCGCTCTGTATATAAAGATCGTATGTTCCTGTCTTTTTGTCATAATTCTTTGCATAGAAGTATACATTGCTCTTAGGTGTTGTACCGAACACAAAGGAAACTCTTTCATCAACACGCTTTGACTGAGCAGCACCAAGCGCAATGTAACACAAATCACCACTATATGTTTCATCGTCAAAGTTTCTGATATATGTCACGCTCATACAATTCTGCGAAAGCTTAAAGTTTTTAGCATTTATACCCGAATCAAGTGTTTCGGCATCCTTCTCCTTCGGGTTATACCAACAAAGTTCACCATTTTCGCCGTTTGTTGCGTTCTTTAAGAAAAGAATTGTTGCATTGTCATTTCCTATTACTACATCATAGTAAACATTTGGAGCAATAACTGTTCTGCTCTTTTTCTTGCCGAGCTTATAATATACCAAATCGCCCGAGCCGGTGTTCATATTTACATTCTCTAAGAAATAAACCGCAGTACCATCCTTTGAAATGTTAAAGAAGTTTGCCTCAAACTTATCCTCTTTAAGTGTCGGTTTTTTGCCTATTTTAGGATCTGAAGATGATTTTGCATCATTAGCATCTGAGGTTTCGGAAAGCTTTTGAGTTATAAAGTTTTCGGTAAGGCAATCTTCTTCGCCGCCATAATAAGCATAGAGCGAATTTCCCTTTGTGTAAACAACGGGATGCTCAGGCACCGTATGGCTAAAGACTGCGCATATATTAACAATCATAACGATAAGAGAGACTACAACCGCTAAAACACCAACACCGAAGAACAAACCCTTATATGAGCTTTGTTTTCTCTCCTTTGCGGCATGGAGTGCCCTTTTTTTGTTTCTTTCGGTACGGGTAACCCTTGTTTTACCTTCAGGCTCGCCGCTCTTTCTTCTTGCACGACGCTCCTGTGCACGAAGAGCTGCCGCCTGCATCTCTTCAAGTGAATATCTGGGGCCATCGCTCTTTTTATCCTTTGAGCTTTCGGTATCATTAGCTATTCCTGCATCCATATCTGCAATCGCCTTTTTAATTTCGCCGGAATCTCTGAATGTAAGCGTATACTGCAAATCAAAATCATAGCTGTCACGATTCGGGTCAACTGATGCATATCTTCCTCCGTTATATACCTCAGAGGTTTGCGGAGCAACTTCTGCCTCGCTTGCTTTAGCTACCGGAGTTTTGCAAAATGGGCATACACTCACATGCTCAAGCAAATTTATACCACAGTTTTGACATTTCATAAATTTCACAGCCTTTCTCTTATACGGCACTGTCACCGTTAGTAATCGAATATAATCTATTTTATTCTATCATACTTCGACAATAAATACAACTATATTTCAAAAATTTATTCTTCAGTTTTTAATTTTTTTACAAACGCCTTTTCTTTTTCCGAAAGATTAGCCTTTGAGAGCATTCCTCTTCGTTTTTTAAAGGTGTTGAGTATTGACATTTCCCTTTTCCAAGCCATTATGTTTTTGTGATGTCCGCTTAATAAAATTTCGGGAACTTTTTTACCTCTCCACTCTTCAGGTCTTGTGTATTGAGGATATTCCAAAAGTCCGTTAAAATGCGATTCTTCCGAAAAAGAATCCTCACTTTTAAGTACACCCTTAACAAGCCTTGCAGTTGCATCTACTACCGCCATTGCTGCAATCTCGCCACCTGTTAAGACGAAATCTCCAAGTGATATTTCGCTATCAACTATCTCGTCAAGAACACGCTGATCAACACCCTCATAATGCCCGCATATTAAAACGATGTGCTTCTTTTTGGATAGCTTTTTCGCAGTTCCTTGTCTGAATGTTTTGCCTTGCGGAGATAGGTATATGGTTTCCGGCTTATAATCAAGTCCATCGCATACACTGTTGTAGGCATCAAAAATAGGTTGTGCCTGCATAACCATACCTGTGCCGCCGCCGTAGGGATAATCATCAACCTGACGATGTTTATTAAACGCAAAATCCCTTATCTGAATACAGTTTATCTCTATCAAGCCTTTTTCTCTTGCTCTGCCGATTATGCTGTCACCAAGCACGGATTCTATCATCTCGGGAAAGAGCGTGAGTATATCAAACCTCATCATCATCAAGCCCTTTCATAAGCGTTACTGATACATATCCCTCATCAATGTTTACCTCGTTTATTACCTCATCAATTACTGGTATCAAAAGAGGCTTTTTACCCTCTCTTTTTATCTGGTAAACATCGTTGCTGCCTGTGTGGATTACATCCTCAATTACACCCAAAACCCTTTCGTCAGTGCGCACCAAAAGCCCTAAAAGATCTGCAATGTAATATGTTCCCTCAGGCAAATCACCAAGCATTTCACGCTCAACAGTTACGATTTTATTTTTAAGAAGCTCTGCCTGGTTTATATTATCGATACCCTCAACGGCAACAATTTCACAATTCTTGTGAAGTCGTGATTTTAAAATGTTATATTTCTTGCCGTCAATGTAAATATATTCAAGTTCATCATAAATTTCAGGTTCGTCACACCAAGGCTGAATTTTTATTTCGCCTCTTATTCCGTGAGTATTGACAACCTGTCCTATTTCAAGAAAATTATCCTTCATAATTCATACCTCATACAATGACATAAGGGGAGGCGCAAAACACCTCCCCAGACATTTTATACAATATCAACAACAATTTTTTTGTTTTCGTTGCTTGCAGCGGCTTTCATAACAGTTCTGATTGCTTTCGCAATTCTGCCCTGTTTTCCAATAACCTTAC
Source organism: Clostridia bacterium (assembly GCA_045661045.1). Classification (GTDB taxonomy): domain Bacteria; phylum Bacillota; class Clostridia; order Monoglobales; family Monoglobaceae; genus UMGS1820. The sequence goes on along the minus strand of JAZREZ010000019.1, from coordinate 16,100 downwards.
CCATATCATCTTCAGCGACATGAAGTTCAAGCACGGTGGTATTATCCTTTTCAGCCACAGAAACCTCTACGGCATCAGGGTTGTTTACCATTGATTTTGCAATAAATTCTAAAAGTTCCTTCATATTGGTCCCTTTCCGTATTTTCGTCACGAAAATACAGTGAAATTAGATAATGCCCTTTTCTTTAAGCAAACGCTTAACTGTATCGGTAGGCTGAGCACCGTTGCCAATCCACTTCTGAACCTTTTCTGCATCAAATTCAGTAGTAGCAGGATCTGTCATAGGGTTGTATGTTCCAACCTGCTCGATAAATCTGCCGTCACGGGGATATCTTGAATCCGCAACAACCACACGATAAAAGGGTGCTCTCTTTGCGCCCATTCTCTTTAAACGAATTTTTACTGCCATTTTAAAAAACCTCCATAATGTATATAATTTTAATTATTTTTCTTAAAGTATTACATAAACATTCTGCCAAACATACCGCCACGGCGTTTGCCTTTTTTCATCATACCGCCCGAGAGTTGCTTCATCATCTTCTGCATCTGCTCAAACTGTTTGCAAAGTGCATTTACCTCTGCAACCGATGTACCGCTGCCTTTGGCAATACGCTCTTTTCTTGATGGGGTAAGCTTGTCGCTTAAATCTCTCTCCCGCTGTGTCATTGATGTTATAATAGCTTCAATGTGAGCCATACGCTTTTCATCAAATTCCATATTTTTAAGCGCCTTTGTATCAACGCCCGGAAGCATAGCAAGTATATCCTGCATTGAACCCATATTCTTCATCTGTCCCATCTGGTCTAAAAAGTCGGAGAATGTAAATCTCTGGGTTCTCATTTTCTGCTCAAGCTCTGCCGCTTTTTTCATATCACGCGCCTGCTCGGCTTTTTCGATAAGGCTGAGCATATCGCCCATACCAAGAATTCTTGACGCCATTCTGTCAGGATGAAAAACTTCAAGGTCTGTAAGTTTTTCGCCCATACCGCAGAACTTAATCGGCTTATCAGTTACCGCACGGACTGAAAGCGCCGCACCGCCTCTGGTATCACCGTCAAGCTTTGTAAGAACAACACCCGATATTTCCAAGTCGTTATTAAACGCTTCTGCTACATTTACCGCATCCTGACCCGTCATAGCGTCAACCACAAGTAAAATTTCAGCAGGATTTACCTCTTTGCAAATATCTTTAAGTTCGTTCATAAGTTCTTCATCTATATGAAGTCTGCCTGCAGTATCTATAATCAAAACATCGTTTGCATATTTAATTGCATGAGCTAAACCCTCTTTTGCAATACCGACAGCATCTGTACTGCCTTCTTTTGCAAAAACGGGAAGTTCAAGCTTTTCACCAACCACTTGAAGCTGTTTAACCGCCGCAGGTCTGTATACATCACAAGCACACAAAAGAGGTCTTTTGCCTTGTTTTTTAAGTATACCGCCAAGCTTTGCAGCTGTAGTGGTTTTACCTGCACCTTGGAGTCCTGCCATCATAATAACCGTAGGGGGCTTAGAAGAAAATTCTATTTTTGATTCAGCCCCTCCCATAAGGGTGACTAATTCTTCATTAACAATTTTTATAACCTGCTGGGCGGGTGTAAGAGATTCCATAACCTCTGCACCGCTTGCTCGCTCGGTTACTTGTTTTACAAAATCCTTTACTACACGAAAGTTAACATCTGCCTCAAGAAGCGCAAGCTTAACTTCACGCATAGCATCCTTTAAATCCTTTTCCGATACCTTGCCCTTGCCTCTCAGCTTTTTAAAGGTGTTTTGCAATTTATCAGAAAGACTTTCAAACGCCATAATACACCTCCAAATCTTTATGCTTCATTGATTTGCCCAATAATTGTAAGTATATCGTTTATTTTATGCTTTATATCGTCGGAGAGAAAACGAACATTCGGTGACTTTTCGATATCCCTGATTACATCATCAATATGCGAAAGACTTGTTTTTATACTCAAAAACCTTGCAACGAGCCCCAATCTTTCCTCGGTGTCGTACATAGTATGCTCTGCACGCTTTATGTTGTCACGAACACCTTGGCGGGTTATTCCTAAATGCTCACTTATTTCAGCCAAAGACAAATCTTCGTTGTAATAAAGGTCTACACACTCTATCTGGCGAGGTGTCAGCATATTTCTATAAAATTCAAAAAGCAAGCCTACCTGAACATTCTTTTCCAAGTTCACCACTCCGCTCTGTAAAGTTAAATCGCTTTACAGATGTCATTATACATTATATTTTCATATCTGTCAAGGGTTTTTATTAAAAAAACGGGAAGTTTTTTAACTTCCCGCATTAATCAAATTTATTTATTGCTTTTTGAGGACATTTGCTTGCACAAATTCCGCAATTCACACACTTTGACGGATCAATTACTGCTACATTGTCTTTTATAACAATTGCCTCTTTTGGACATGCCTTTGCACAAATTCCGCAGCCTATACAGCCAACTAAGCAATCTTTTCTTGTCTGTTTACCCTTTTCTACACTACGGCAAGTGATAGTATATTTACTTTTTGCCGGAAGTATCTTTATTATATTTTTAGGACACTCTCTCGCACAAGCGCCACAACCTACGCATTTTTCCGTATCAACTACGGCAATTCCATCAATTACGGATATTGCATCAAACAGACAGACTGTCACACAAGAGCCAAATCCAAGACATCCGTGAGGGCACATCTTTTCTCCTCCGCCGAGTCTTAAAGCGCTTCGGCAATCCTTGGGACCGTCAAAGATATACTTCTGTACTGCTCTTTCGGGATTTCCGTTACAAAGAACGCGGGCAAGCATCTTTTCTTTGTCGCCCTCTGCCGTTACGCCGAGTATTTCAGCAATTTTATCGGCAGCGTCTTTTCCTCCGACAGGGCACATATTTGTGCGCACGCCGCCGCCCACAAGAGCATTTGCATACGCCGAGCATCCCGCAAAACCACATCCGCCGCAGTTTGCGCCCGGCAGAACTTCCGTGATGAGCGGAACTCTCTCATCGGTTTTTACCTCAAAAATCTTTGAAGCAATACCAAGTATTATTCCAAAAATTATTCCCATCGCACCAATAATTATAATGGGTACTAAAATTTCACTCATATCTGTTTCTCCTTAATTGTATTCGCCTAAAAGCTGAGTCCCGAAAAACCCAGAAACGCTATTGACAAAAGCGCTGCTGTTACAAGCGTTATCGGCATACCCTTTAAAAACTCAGGTATATCAGAATTTTCAAGTCTTTCTCTTATTCCTGCGAACAAAACGATAGCAAGTGTAAAACCAATACCTGCTGATGTTGCATACACAACAGATTTAACAAAGCTCATTTCCACGCCGCCAAATTTAGTGATGTTCTGAATTGCAACACCCAAAACCGCACAGTTTGTAGTAATCAGCGGGAGATAAACGCCAAGCGAATTATAAAGTGCAGGAATTGATTTTTGCAAAAACATTTCAACAAACTGCACCAAAACTGCAATTACAAGAATAAATGCAATAGTCTGCATATATTCGATATTAAAAGGAACAAGCAGATACTCCTGAACTACCCATGTAATAGCCGCCGCACAAAGCATAACAAATACTACAGCAACACCCATACCAACTGCGGTATTTACCTTTTTTGAAACGCCTAAAAAGGGACATATACCCAGAAATTGCACAAGCACAAAGTTATTCATAAGTATTGCACCAATACTTATAATCAAAAGTTCACTAATCATTTGTCTTGTCCCCCTTTACCTTTTTCGAAACCGCCGTAATTACGGCAAGGAGAATTCCAAGTGTCAAGAATGCACCGGGAGGCAGTATCATAATTGATGCGGGCTGAAATCCCTCGCCGAACAAAGATATACCCGCAAAGCTTCCTGCTCCCAATATTTCACGGACAGCTGCGATAAGTGTAAGCGCTATTGTGAACCCTATTCCCATACCAAAGCCATCAGCCATAGATGCAATAATTCCGTTTTTAGATGCAAATGCTTCGGCTCTTCCAAGAATAATACAATTTACAACAATAAGCGGAATGTATATACCAAGACTCTGTGAAAGTGCCGGTACATACGCCTTTAATATCATTTCAACAACTGTTACAAAACCTGCAACAATTACTATGTATGATGCAATTCTCACCTTGTTGGGTATAAATTTACGAAGCAGCGAGATAACAATGTTTGAACATATAAGAACCGCCATTGTCGAAAGTCCCATTCCTATGCCATTTACAACCGATGTAGTTACCGCAAGCGTTGGGCACATACCCAGGAATAACACAAAGGTAGGATTTTCTTTTAAAATGCCGTTAAAGAATGCTTTTATAGCTTTACTCATCAATCCCGCCTCCAATCATAGCTGCATCTATCGCACAGTTAACGGCTTTAGTAACCGCATTTGATGTAACTGTCGCACCCGAAATCGCAGATATAGTGTTATTTTCAGCAGAACCGCCGTTGTTTTTCTCAACACCTATGTTTTGAGAAAGTCCCGAATATTGACCAAAAAACTTTTCTTCGCCCGCTTTTGCACCAAGACCTGCCGTTTCGCTCATAGACATAATTTTTACTCTGTTCACTGTAAAGTCGCTGTTTATACCAACCATAACAGTTATATAGCCGCCGTAACCTTCGTGACATACTGCGGTTGCAACAAAACCTACATCCTCTTTCTCGTTTCTTGCAACATAGATTGAATCGAGCTCTACACCCTTTTCTTTCGATGTATAAGCAAGCTCTAATTGCTCAAAGGAGTTTGCATTTTGCATCACCTGAGTCATTGACGCTTCAAAATTCTTCTGCTCATTCATCGAGATTACGGGGGCAGTAAGTGAATTTATGTATGCTAAAACTCCTGCAACGATTATGCAGATTATTCCGAGCTTTGCCATAAGGGTAAGTGTTTCTTTTATAGTAGCTTTCATTACACACCTGCCCCTTTCTTTGCGCCAAATCTTTTTGGTGCCGTCATTTTATCAATCAGCGGTGTTGCCACATTCATAAGCAAAATCGAATACGATACCCCTTCAGGATAACCACCCCATACACGAATTAAAACGGTTATAATTCCACAGCCTAAAGCAAACACAATCTGTCCTTTAGGAGTTGTTGGGGTTGTTGTGTAATCGGTTGCCATAAAGAAAGCACCAAGCATAAGTCCACCCGACATAACCTGATAAAGCGGGTCAAGTCCGCATGCCCATGTGCCGATTGCAACGGTTAAAATAAATATAACAGGAACACGAAGTCGTATAACTTTTTTAGCAAGCAGATACAAACCACCAATTAAGATGGCAAGAACGGAAGTTTCTCCTATACAACCTGCGTGATTTCCTAAAAACAATGTAAGGTAATCAAATCCTTCTGCAGAAACAAGCGGAGTCGCACTTGATATCGCATCAGGCGCATTAAATAAAGGCAAAAGCGTGCCCGGAGTATACCACGACGCCGTCATAACAGGCGCCCATGAAGCGAGCAAAAACGCTCTGCCGGCAAGTGCAGGGTTCATAAAGTTATGACCTATACCGCCGAAAAATTGCTTAACAATAATTATAGCAAAAGCCGAACCAATCACAGCCATCCAAAGCGGAATCGATGCGGGGAGATTAAATGCCAGAAGCATACCCGTAACAATTGCGCTGAAATCAGATAATGTATCTTCTTTTTTAAGCAGTGTGTTCCATATGAGTTCAGCAAGCATAGAACTTACAATACATACAAGCGTTACGATAAGCGCTCTCATTCCAAAGACAATACATCCTGCGATAAGGGCGGGAATAAGCGCTATTATAACATCAAGCATTATATTAGAAACTGTATCTTTTCCCGCTATGTGCGGCGAATGTGATACAATCAATTTTTCATTCATATTCTCTCCTCCTTATTTCGCAGTTTCTTTAAGTCTGGTTTTTGCAATCTTGATTTGCTGAACCTGCCGTCTTTTTGATGGACAAACAAAAGCACAACTTCCGCATTCCATACAATCAGATATGTTAAGCTTGTTAAGCATTTCTGTATCATTTATCCTTGCGTACATATCAAGCAGATTAGGTTGTAAACTCATAGGGCATATATATACGCATTTTCCGCACCTTATACAAGCAGTTTCTTTATCAAGCCACGCACTATTTTCGCCAAATGCGATAATTCCGGATGTTCCTTTGATTACCGGAACATCGGTGTTAGGAACAGCCATACCCATCATGGGTCCGCCCATAAGGACTTTTTTAATTTCGTAATTCACTCCACCGGACATCTCAACAAGGTGCGAAAACGGTGTGCCCGTTCTGACTCTGTAATTCATCGGGGTTTTTATTGCATCACCGCCAAGCGTAACTATTCTTTGAGTAAGGGGTCTGCCCTTTACCACCGCACGATATATAGCGGCAGATGTATCAATATTATTAACAATACATCCAACCTGCCACGGAAGAGTTCCTGCGGGCATCTTTCTTTTGCACACTGCATAAATCAACTGTTTCTCTGCGCCCTGGGGATACTTAGTCTTAAGAGGAACTATATGTATATTTGCATCAGTTACCTTTTCTGCTGCGTTTTTCAGTATACTTATAGCATCTTTTTTATTATCCTCTACACCAATGTAACCATCTTTCAAATCAAATATATGCATCAAAATCCTAAGTCCTGTAATAATATCCATAGGATTTTCAAGCATCTCACGATGGTCAGATGTAAGGTATGGCTCACACTCTGCACCGTTTAGAATAATATAATCAATCTTAGCCTCAGAAGGCACAGAAAGCTTTACATGGGTCGGAAATGTCGCACCGCCCATACCTACTATTCCTGCTTCTTTTATTATTTCGATTATTTCCTGAGAAGACTTATCTTTAAAATTCTCACCGGAATTTTGCAGCGGCTCTGCCAATTCATCAAGCCCGTCATTTGAAATAACTATACTTTCGGTAGGAATTCCGTTTGGATGAAGTCTTTTTTCAATAGCAGTAACCGTTCCGGATACAGATGCGTGAATGTTTGCAGAAACAAATCCATTCGCCTCCGCTATTTTTTGTCCTAGAAGCACTCTGTCGCCGACTTTTACAATCGGTGTCGCTGGTGCACCTATATGTTGTAACATAGGATATATCAATTCATCAGGCGGAGCCAAATCAACTATCGGTTTATTTTGCGTAGCTGATTTATGACCGCCAGGATGTATACCTCCATGAAATGTTCTCATTATTTCATCCTCCATTTTCAATGTGAGTTTAAAGATATTATAACCGCATACAAAAACTATGTCAAGAAAACATTTTCTATTGACAAAACAGCTATTTAATAGGTATAATTATTTTATATTGATTTTACTCGGGTGATTGCATGCAAAAAGTCATAAAACTATTGATTTCCGTCTTGATTTGTGTATCCTTGATGTGTAGTTGCACAACCTCAAGTTTGAATGATTCTGGCAAAATTCAGGTTGTTTGTTCAAATTATCCACTCTATGACTGGATGCAAAATATTACAAATGGTTCGGAAAATGTTGAAGTTACACTGCTTTTAAAAAACGGAGTTGATGTTCACAGTTTTCAGCCATCGGCAGATGATATAATCAAAATATCAAATGCGGATTTAGTAGTATATTCCGGTGGTGAAGCTGACATGTGGATAACGGATGCACTTAAAAATGCAAACAAATTCGGATTTAACTGTCTTGAAAATTTAAGCAATCCGCTCCCGCTTGATGGTCACGACGAATATGATGAACATTTTTGGTTATCACCTTTATGTACGGCAGAGCTTTGCGAGATGCTTGCATATGTTCTTATTGATACAGATACACAAAATCAGGATATTTACCGCAAAAACACTGACAAATATCTTGAAAGACTTGCAATTCTTAACGAAGAATATTTATTCGTTACAAAAAACGCTAAAAGGAACGAAATAATTCTTCCCGACAGAAATCCTTTTCGTTATCTTGAAAGAGATTATTCAATCGTTTTTCACGCCGCATTTGACGGCTGTAGCGCAGAAACCGAAGCAAGCTTTGATACTATAATTGCACTTTCAAAAAAAGCAGACGAGCTTAATACAAACTCGATAGCTGCAATAAAAAACAGTCGTCTTAAAGTTTTAGACAGCGTTATTATGAATTTAGGTAATAAAAATCCGAAAATTTTGATTTTTGATGATATGCAAGCCTCGACAGGTACAGATTTTGACTATATACGAATTATGCAGGAAAATTTAGAGGTTTTAAAAACAGCGCTTAATTAAGGAGTTTTCTCATGGCACAGATTATCTGCAAAGACCTTTCTCTTGGTTATAACGGCAGTATCATAACACAAAATATAAATTTTTCGATAAATCACGGAGACTACTTATGTATTGTAGGTGAAAACGGCAGCGGAAAAAGCACTCTTATAAAAACATTGCTTGGCCTAATAGCTCCGCTTCACGGAAGTATCGAATTTAAAGATAAGCTTACGCATTCGCGCATTGGTTATCTGCCACAACAAACTGATTCACAAAAGGACTTTCCGGCATCGGTCTGGGAAATTGTTTTGTCGGGTGCAACGGCATTAAAACCGCATTTTTGGTTTTGTAAAAAGGAAAAGGCTCTTGCTCTTTCTAATATGCAGAAGCTCGGAATTGATAGATTACGCAACAAAAGCTTTAAAGAATTATCAGGTGGTCAGCAACAAAGGGTTCTTCTTGCGCGTGCATTATGTGCTGCAAGTGATATTCTTATTCTCGACGAACCTGTGAGCGGGCTCGACCCAAATGTTTCGCTCGATTTATATAACATTTTAAAGGACTTAAACCATAATCACAAAATGACTGTAGTTATGGTTTCCCATGATATATCCGCAGCATTAAACTTTGCAACACATATTCTTCATATCGGTACATCCCAGGTGTTCTTTGGAACAACCAAGGAATACCAAAATAACGATATTTCTTTTAAAGCGGAGGGCAGAAAAAATGTATAACAACATTTTAGAATATTTAACCTATCCCTTTATAAGATATGCTTTGATTGTTGGTGTCCTGATTGCACTTTGTTCATCGGTTTTAGGCGTAACTCTTGTCCTTAAACGCTATTCCTTTATAGGCGACGGACTTTCTCATGTGGCATTCGGCGCACTTGCTCTTGCAACAGTTCTCAGGCTAAACAATGATATGATTGTAGTTCTTCCTGTAACAGTTGCGGCAGCTATTATTCTTTTATGCACAAATCAGACAAGGCTTAAAGGTGACTCCGCTCTTGCTATGATTTCTGTGGGAACTCTTGCAATCGGCTATCTGCTTTTAAACATATTTCCCGTTTCTTCCAATGTAAACGGCGATGTATGCGGTACACTTTTTGGCTCTACTTCTATTCTTACGCTTTCTACATCTGATGTATGGGTTTGTATTATAATGTCGATAGTCGTAATTGCACTTTTTACTCTGCTTTACGATAAAATATTTGCGGTTACCTTTGACGAAAGCTTTGCATCGGCAATCGGGATAAATGTCACATTTTACAATGGACTTATATCAATTATAACCGCAGTTATCATTGTTCTTGCTATGAACCTTGCTGGCTCACTTTTGACATCCGCCTTGATAGTTTTTCCCGCAGTTTCTGCGATGCAAATTTCAAAAAGCTTTAAAGGCGTGGTTTTAACCTCTGCAATTTTGGCAGTTGTTTGTTCGTTTTTGGGGATTGTTGCATCGTTTGTTTTTAGCACTCCCGTTGGCTCTACCGTTGTGATTTTCTACATCATTGCATTTGCGCTATGTTGCGGAGCTAAAAAATTAATTAGAAAATAATATAAATTATATATTTGAAAGGTGTTATTATTATGGCTGATTACATTTTAAGCGGTTGTTCTACCGCAGACCTCTCGGCTTCACATTTTGAAAGCAGAGATATAAAATATCTTTGTTTCCACTTTAGTTTAGACGGAGTTGAATATGTTGATGATTTAGGAAAATCAATTTCTTACCCTGATTTTTATCAGGCAATGGTTGATGGAGCAGAAACAAAAACATGGCAGGTAAATGCTGACGAATATATCGAACATTTTACCCCATATCTTGAAGACGGCAAGGATATAGTTCATATTACACTTTCAAGCGGTCTTTCTGGTACATACAATTCTGCAATTCTTGCAAAGCAACAGCTTGAAGAAACTTATCCTGACCGCAAAATCTATATCGTAGACTCTCTTGGTGCATCATCCGGTTACGGATTGCTTTTGGATACTTTAGCTGATATGCGTGACAATGGTGCATCTGCAGAAGAACTTGTAGATTTCACTCTTAACAATCGTTTAAAGCTTCATCATTGGTTCTTCTCAACCGACCTTACATTCTTTATAAAGGGTGGCAGAGTTTCAAAAACTGCAGGCTTTGTCGGCACGATTCTTGGCATTTGTCCTCTTCTTGATGTTAACACAGAAGGAAAACTCATCGCTCGCCAAAAGGTACGCACAAAGCGCAAGGTTATGGCAGAAATCGTTAACAAAATGGTGGAACACGCCGAAAACGGTGTTAATTATTCAGGTAAATGTTATATGTGCAACTCTGCGTGTCTTGATGATGCAAAAGAGGTTGCCGCAATGATAAAGGAGAAATTCCCGAACCTCGATGGCGATGTTCTTATAAATAATATAGGAACAACAATCGGAAGCCACACAGGTCCAGGAACGGTTGCCATCTTCTTCTACGGCGACGAAAGAATAGTATAAAAACACGGCTGAACTTAAGTTCAGCCGTTTTTTTATGCCCCAAAGAATGCAACCGCAACTGCATCAGGACCTGCATGAGTCCCTATTACACTACCTATCAAACAACTTTTAAGTTCAGCAATATTACCCTTCCATATATTTTCGCTGTCCTCAACATATTTTTTAAGCAGTCTATCGCTAAGTCCTGTGTATCCTAACAAAATCGGTTTTTCAAAATCAACTCCTCCACAAACATCAATTTGCTCATTAAGCAAATTGTTTCCCATCTTTGAGCCTCGTGCTTTCCCAAGCATCTTTATTTCTCCATTTTTTACACCTACAACAGGCTTTATAGAAAGAATGCCGCCAGCTATTGCGGCAGTTTTAGAAATTCTACCGCCTTTTTTCAGATATTCAAGTGTATCCAAAAGCGCAACAAGACAAATCTTTTTCTTTTCTTCGTTTAGGATTTCTGTTATTTCTTTGGCAGAAAGCCCTTTATCCATCAATTCAATTGCTCTCAGAGCCAAAATTCCACCGCCTATTGCTACTGTTTCACTATCCACAATAAAAACCTTATCAGAATATTCAGACGCAGCTATGCACGCACTTTGATGTGTGCCCGAAAGCGCCCCGGCAACCGTTATAACTACTGCTTCTTCGCCACTTTTAACTACATTCTCTATTTCTTTGGCGAAAGCAAACGGTGTAGCCTGAGATGTAGTAGGCAGCTCATCACTTTCAATAAGCTTTTCATAAAATTTTTCACGGCTTATTGTTACCCCATCTACATATTCAGTATCACCAAAACGAACCGTAAGCGGAACAATCGAAACCCTTTCCTTCATTTCTTTCGGCATATCAAATGTTGAATCAACAATTATCTTCATAATATATCTCCTATCTCAAATTTTTGATTATTTTGGCAGTCCCTCTTTGCTGATTTTTTTAAGATTTGAGGCAATCTTTTCAAGCGAACTGTAAAAAATCTCTCGTTCACTATCGCTTAGCCCTTTTCCGCCCTCAGCAACAGCAACCTTAACGCGCTCACGAACCTTTTCTGCCGCCTCTGCTCCTTTTTCGGTAAGCTTTATCAATGCCCGGTATGAATTAACCGTAACATTCTCCCTGAATATAAGTCCCTTTTCCTCCATAACAGAAATCGCACGGGAAATTTCTGCTTTATCCTTATTGCATATTTCGCAAAGTCTGGAAGCTGTGACCCCTTCTCTATTTTGAAACAATGTGACTAAATAGGTAGCATAAGCCCCCTTTAAATCATATAAAGCCATTTCATCGGTTGCAATCTTGTTCCATGATTGCGATATTTGAAATATCGCCGATGTAAATACTTCAAACCTTTCAATCATTGGTTTACTCCTTAAAAATAGACTTGTTGATTTTTCAACAAGTCTATTTTATCATAGAGATGTTGATTTGTCAACATCTGTTCAAAAGAAAAGGCACAACTAAAGTTGTGCCTTTAAATTATTTCATCATCTTTGCAACTTCGTCAGCGAAGTTTTCTTCTTTCTTTTCAAGACCTTCGCCCTTTTCAAGACGAGCAAACTTAACAATGTTAATCTCTGTTCCAAGAGCCTTAGCTACATTCTGAACATACTGACCAACAGTGATATCCTGGTCCTTTACGAAAGCCTGGTCAACAAGGCAGATTTCCTTGAAGAACTTCTTAATTCTACCAACAACCATCTTTTCAACGATGTTAGCAGGCTTACCCTCGTTGAGAGCTTGAGCTGTAAGGATTTCCTTTTCCTTTTCAACACGTTCTGCAGGGATTTCTGTTTCTCTTACATATTCAGGTGTTACTGCCGCAATCTGCATAGCAACATCCTTTGCCATTGTCTTAAACTCTTCAGTTTCAGCCTTTGCAGCATCTGCAACTTCAAAGTTTACGAGAACACCAATTCTTCCGCCTGCGTGAATGTACGCCTGGTTAACACCCTCAAAACGAGCGAAACGACGAATGTTCATATTCTCACCGATTGTAGCAATCTTCTCTGTAAGAGCATCGCCAACTGTCTGGCTATCGTTAATCTTCATTTCCTTAAGAGCCTCAACATCTGCAGGGTTCTCTTTTGCAATTACTTCTGCAATTGCGTGAACAAAGTTCTGGAAATCAACGTTCTTTGCAACGAAGTCAGTTTCAGAGTTAACCTCTACTGCAACAGCAGCGCCATCGAGAACTACAGCCTCAACCATACCCTCTGATGCAATTCTGCCTGCCTTTTTAGCAGCAGTTGCAAGACCTTTTTCTCTTAAAAACTCAACAGCCTTGTCCATATCGCCGTCAGTTTCGGTAAGTGCCTTTTTACAGTCCATCATACCGCAATTTGTCATTTCACGGAGTGTTTTAACATCTTGTGCTGTAAATGCCATTATATATCAATCCTTTCGTATAATCTAAAATTAATCGTCAAGCATATCAAGGCTAACATCCTGAGCCTCTGCGCTTTCTTCTGATTCAACAGTTTCAGGAACAAACTGCTCGCCCTGACGGCCCTCGATGATTGCGTTACCGATTGTAGATGCGATAAGTTTTACCGCACGGATAGCGTCATCGTTACCGGGGATAGGGAAGTCAGCTTCTTCGGGGTCACAGTTGGTATCAACGATTGCAATTACAGGGATACCAAGCTTCTGAGCTTCAGCAATAGCGTTCTTTTCCTTTCTGGGATCAACAACGAACATTGCTGCAGGAAGATCCTTCATTTCTTTAATACCGCCGAGGAACTTTTCAAGCTTTTCCTGTTCTAAGTTAAGCTTAATAACTTCCTTTTTAGGAAGAAGTGCCATTGTGCCATCTTCTGCCATCTTTTCGAGCTGATAAAGACGCTCAATTCTTCTCTTAATTGTTTTGAAGTTTGTGAGCATACCACCAAGCCATCTTGCGTTTACATAGTACATACCGGTTCTTTCAGCTTCCTCACGGATAGCGTCCTGAGCCTGCTTCTTTGTACCAACGAAGAGAATGTTACCGCCGTCTGCAGCGATATCACGAACAAAATAATATGCCTCTTCAATCTTCTTTACTGTCTTTTGAAGGTCGTTAATATAGATACCGTTTCTCTCGGTAAATATATACTCTGCCATTTTAGGGTTCCAACGACGAGTCTGATGACCGAAGTGAACACCTGCCTCCAAAAGCTGTTTCATTTGAATAACTCCCATGATTTTACACCTCCATAGTTTTTTACCTCCGCATAAATCACCTTGCACAAGTACCGTCATGGGTTTGCGGCAACGCCTGCGCAATCATTATGCGTGTGTATTTAAAATATTTGCATTTTCTCAAATGCCATAATATTATAACACATACTTTTTATATATGCAAGTACTTTTTTAAAATAATATATTGCTATTTTGCACAAAAACAAGCCTTATACTACAAATTTATTTTGGCTTTTACATATTTTTTACATTTTACCTTGCATAATTTTAATTTTATGCTATAATGTTATACGAAGAATACAAGCTCGCCTTTTGGCGGCTGGGGTGACAATTTCACCTATGAGAAATGAAAGGAGCAGACATATGAAGTATTCAAGCGAAGTAGAAAAGATGTGTCCCTTAGCAAAAGGTGCATATCATGGTCCTGCGCCCATCCCTCAGGAGGGTAAATGGACTCAGGCAAAAGAAATTAAAGACATTTCAGGTTTGACCCACGGTATCGGCTGGTGTGCACCTCAGCAGGGCACATGTAAGCTCACCCTTAATGTAAAAGAGGGTATCATTCAGGAAGCACTTGTTGAAACTGTTGGTTGTAGTGGTATGACTCACTCAGCAGCTATGGCTTCTGAAATTTTGGTTGGCAAAACTCTTTTAGAGGCTCTTAACACAGACCTTGTTTGTGATGCTATCAACACCGCTATGAGAGAATTATTCCTCCAGATTGTTTACGGTCGTACACAGACCGCGTTTTCTGAAGATGGTCTTCCTATCGGTGCAGGCCTTGAGGATCTCGGTAAAGGTCTTCGCAGTCAGGTTGGTACAACTTACGCAACTCTTGACAAAGGTCCAAGATATTTGGAACTTGCTGAAGGTTACATAACAAAGATTGCCGTTGACAAAGAAGGTCAGATTATCGGCTACAAGTTTGTTCACCTCGGCAAGATGATGGAAATGATTGGCAAGGGCATGGATGCAAACGAGGCTCTTGAAAAGGCAAGCGGTCAGTACGGCAGAGTTGATGATGCAGACAAGCTCATCGACCCCAGACACGAATAAGGGAGGTTCATACTATGGCATTATTTGAAAGTTATGAAAGAAGAATCGACCAAATCAACGCAGAGCTTAAAAAGCACGGTATTTCTTCTATCGAAGAAGCTAAGCAGATTTGCGATGATAAGGGTATCGATGTATACAATATGGTAAAGGGCATTCAGCCCATCTGCTTTGAAAACGCTTGCTGGGCATACATTGTAGGTGCCGCAATCGCTATCAAAGACGGCTGCACAGTTGCAGCTGATGCTGCAGAAAAGATTGGACTTGGTCTTCAGTCATTCTGTATCCCCGGTTCTGTTGCTGATGACAGAAAGGTTGGTATCGGTCATGGTAACTTGGGTGCAAGACTTCTTCGCGAAGAAACAAAGTGCTTTGCATTCCTTGCAGGTCACGAATCATTCGCAGCAGCAGAAGGCGCTATCGGTCTTGCAAGAAGCGCTAACAGAGCAAGAAAAGAAGACCTCCGTGTTATCCTCAACGGTCTTGGCAAGGATGCCGCTCAGATTATTTCAAGAATCAACGGCTTTACTTATGTTCAGACTCAGTTTGACTATTTTACAGGCGAGGTTAAGGTTGTTAAGGAAACAGCTTACTCAGACGGCGAGCGTTCAAAGGTTCGTTGCTATGGTGCAGACGATGTTCGTGAGGGTGTTGCTATTATGCACTTAGAGGGCGTTGATGTTTCTATTACAGGTAACTCCACTAACCCCACAAGATTCCAGCATCCTGTTGGAGGTACTTATAAGAAAGAATGTATCGAACAGGGCAAGAAATACTTCTCTGTTGCATCAGGCGGCGGTACGGGCAGAACACTTCACCCTGACAATATGGCTGCAGGTCCTGCTTCTTATGGTATGACAGATACTATGGGAAGAATGCACTCAGACGCTCAGTTTGCAGGTTCTTCTTCTGTTCCTGCTCACGTTGAGATGATGGGACTTATCGGCGCAGGTAACAACCCAATGGTTGGTATGACCGTTGCTGTTGCTGTTGCTATCGAAGAAGCAATGAAGAAATAAATCACAAAACACAAAAAAGCGGGATTTAATGAAGTAGTCAATACTTTGTAGACACAAAAAAGAATATTTTAAGCTGCCTGTTCGATTCTGTATTGAACAGGCGGTTTTCTTTTTAATTTGCGTATAGGTTTTATAAAATTAAAATAATATATTGCATCATCAATGACTTT
>JAZREZ010000018.1:0-25406 GCA_045661045.1 Clostridia bacterium | reverse complement strand
GTTGCAAGATTTTCTCTGTCAGATATTAACTGAAGAATAATATCATCCTTTATCTGCTTGGTCTGAACATGAAGATTTTCATATTCTTCATCTTCAGTTTTATTGTATAAATAACTTACCATAGCAAGAAAAACCACGCATAACAATATCGCGGTGATAATCGTGTATATAATATTATGTTGTTTAGATTTTTTCTTTCCGTACTTTATTGCCATAACCATTACCTCTTAAATATATAACACTTTCAAAAGTTACATACACCTGTATAAAATTATATCATATATAATTAAATTTTTCAATATTATTTGCCATTTTTCTACAAAGATATGTTGATATAATGTCGCAACTAATGTGAACACTCTACAATTCAAGCACTGAATTCTAGTGATAACTCATATAATTAAGACCAGAAAGCAATATTTTTCTTCATATTATCACATCTTTACACATAATTCGACATAATTAAAGTTCACATCAAATCAGGACTAGAAAATCCTCCAAATCTTATATCCAACATAGAAGAATTCTTCTCTTAGTAAAAACTGAACTTTTGTTTTCCAGGATCGATATTTACTGCTTGGTGTCGGAGATGAAACAGCATTTATATCATAATCTTTTGCAATTAACATAGAGCGTTTCATATGCAAGGGGTCACTTACAATAATAGAATTTTCCCATTTGTTTTCTTTCATAATTTCCTTTGCATATTTAATATTTTCCTGCGTTATTTTTGACTGTTCCTCTATGAAAATTACATCTTCCGGAACTTCTTTCGACAACACATATTGTTTTGCATAATACGCATCCGAAAATTCTGCACCATCTGCTTTACCACCTGTTAAAATGATATAATCAACGTAATGATTTTCATACAGCCATATACCATGATTAATCCTTTCCTTATAAACAGGTGAAACTCCGTTAATATCAGTTGCTGCACCTAAAATTATGGCAACATCACTTTTTCGTTTTTCATCCACTTCGCCGTAACTATATAGTACAAAAGCATTTATAAAAAAATATAATAAGAAAATAACGAGTACAGCAACAGTCGCTTTTTTAGATTTTTTCATTTTATACCTCTTATGTATTCAGCAAAATATCCTTTAAAATCGTATTAAGTTAGAGCCAAAAATTATTTTCTACATCTGGTGCCCATGGTTTCAGGGCATTCTTCAACAACTATCGTTTCATTATATCATAGAATTTTTGAAAATACAATGTTTAGGTTATTTTTTATTTCGTATTAAAATATAATTTTAAAAACATATGATTTTAGGAGGTCACAAATGCTTAAAGAAAAAATATCTATAAAATCTAAACACAACCGTAATAAATATATTATCCTTTCTGTTATTTTGCTAATCGGAGCTATAGCGGGTGCGATTTTCGGCTCTAAGAGTGCATTAAGCGATAGCGGTAGTTTTGAAAATTTCATTTCAGCCTACAAGCTTCACGGCGCGGCCTCAAATGAGATTTTTGTGCGTGCTTTAAAAACAAACTTAAGACCTGTTTTTTTAATTTGGGTATCAGGCTGGTCACTCTTACTTATCCCCTTAAATCTTATACAAATGATTTCAAAAGGCTTTGGCCTTGGATATACAATGGCATACCTTATCTCTGTCAGTGGTTTCAAAGGGTTTTTGTTCGGGTTTCTCTCTTTGTTTGTTCAGAATATAATTCTTCTTCCTGTTTTTTTGATGCTTGCGGTATATGAAATAAATTTCGCCTCTGCCTTTTCAATGAAAAATACACCCATAAAACAAAGACGGCGTATGACTATAGATAATTTAACCATTTTCATTTTCGCAATAATTTCAGCAATAATTTCAAGCCTTGCAGAAGCTCAAATAGCCCCGATATTTATTCGGATGCTTAGTAATAGCATAATTTAAAAAATTTTTAAATAACCCCTTGTCAAAACATAATATATTATGTAAAATATATATTATGGATTGGAGGGATATTGATGGAAAAACTTGCTGATAAATATTTTCAATTTCTTTCGGATAAAAAGCGAGTAGCTGTTAATACTCTCACTTCATACAAGAGGGACATTCTTCAATACATAAAATATTTAAACGACAATGAATTTGACGGAAGCCATGTAAATTCAACAATGATTTTAAATTATCTTCTTGATTTGCAAAATGCGGGTAAGTCTGCCGCAACTGCTTCAAGAGCGCTTGCATCAATCAGGTCGTTTTATCAATATCTTATGCAAAACAAAATTGTCGACAGTGATCCTACATATAAAATACACAGCTTTAATGCAGAACGCAAACTTCCGAGAGGACTTAACGAAATACAGATAAATCTTCTTCTTGATGCTCCTGTTTGCCGTAATATTAAAGGTTTTCGGGACAAGGCTATGCTTGAAACTATGTATGCAACAGGAATGTCAGTATCGGATATAATAAACATTAGACTAAAAGATGTAAATTTAAAGGTTGGCTACATTGAATGCAGACACGAAGGTAAAGAGCGGGTTATCCCAATATACACATTGGCGCGTGACTCTATAAAAGCTTATCTTGAAAAAAGAGCCGCAATACCTGATGCTGATAAAAATGATCATCTTTTCCTGAATTTATCAGGAGAGCCATTATCGCGGCAGGGGCTTTGGAAGATATTAAAAACATATCTGAAAAAAGCGCAATTACCCACCGACATAACACCACATTCACTAAGACACTCCTTTGCGCTGCATCTTTTGGAAAACGGCGCAGATTTAAAATCAGTAAAAGATATGCTGGGACATGTAAACATAACATCTACTCAAGTTTACGAAAGACAGCTTAAAGATAAAATGACGCAGGTTTATTTCAATGCCCATCCGGGCTCGAAGCGTAAATAACACACACGAAAGGATGAATTTAAACTATGAAAGTACTTGTAATCGGAAGCGGTGGCAGAGAACACACAATTATCTGGAAATTAAATCAGAGCGAAAAAGTAACCAAAATTTACTGTGCACCCGGAAACGGCGGTATTTCTGAAATTGCAGAATGTGTACCTATAAAGGTGCTTGAATTTGACAAGCTTGTTGCTTTTGCAAAAGAAAATCAAATTGATATGACGGTGGTTGCACCCGACGATCCGCTTGCAGCCGGTGCTGTTGATGCATTTGAAGCAGCAGGCCTTAAGGCATTTGGCCCTAACAAAGCTGCCGCAATAATCGAAGGCAGTAAAGCTTTTTCAAAGGATTTGATGAAGAAATACAACATTCCTACAGCTGCTTATGAAACATTTGACAAAAGCGATGCTGCAATTGAATATATAAAAAATGAAAATAAATTTCCGGTAGTTATTAAGGCTGACGGCCTTGCTCTTGGAAAAGGCGTTATAATCGCAGAAGATTTTTCTACAGCAGAAAAAGCAGTTCACGACATTATGGATGATAAAGTATTCGGCACTGCCGGCGGCAAGGTTGTTGTAGAGGAATTTTTAACCGGGCCCGAAATATCTGTACTTGCATTTACTGATGGCAAAACCTTAAAGCCGATGGTTTCTGCTCAGGATCACAAGCGTGCATTTGATAATGATATGGGACTTAATACCGGCGGTATGGGAACATTCTCACCAAGCAGAATTTATACTCCAGAGCTTGCAGAAGAATGTATGAAAAATATCTTTATTCCTACTATGGATGCTATGAATAAAGAAAATCGGAAATTTAAAGGTGTTTTATACTTTGGTTTGATGAAAACTCCCAACGGCGTTAAGGTTATCGAATATAACTGCCGTTTTGGCGATCCCGAAACTCAGGTTGTTCTACCAAGACTTAAAACAGATTTATACGAAATATTTGATGCAATAATTGAAGAGCGCCTTGATGAAATCGAGGTTGAATGGTACGACAATGCCGCTGTATGTGTAGTTTTAGCATCGGGTGGATATCCCGAAAAATACGAAACCGGCTACGAAATTGATGGACTTTCTAAAGCAGAAAGCCTTGGTGCTCTTATCTTCCATGCGGGCACAAAGGCTGAAAACGGCAAATTCTATACTGCAGGCGGCAGAGTTCTTGGCGTAACTGCTGTTGGCGAAAACCTTGATGATGCAATCAAAAACGCATATCATTTCTTAACTCCTGTTTCCTTTAAGGATATGCACTACAGAAAAGATATTGGAATTAAAAAAATATAAAATAAAAGCCGAGCATTGATATGCCCCTCATCTAAACTTTGGGGTTCACTTCATTTGCTCGGCTTTAATTTTAGTAGTTTTCTTTTCTAACTTCGAAATAAGCTTTCGGATGTGCACATACAGGACAAATCTCAGGAGCTTTTTTGCCCATAACGAGATGTCCGCAGTTACGGCATTCCCACATAGTTTCTTCAGCTTTTTCAAATACCTGCTGCATTTCAACATTGCTGAGAAGCTTACGGTATCTTTCCTCATGCGCCTTTTCAACCTCAGCAACCGCTCTGAACTGAGCCGCTAAAGCTGTAAAACCTTCTTCCTCTGCATCTTTAGCAAATCCTGCGTACATATCTGTCCATTCGTAGTTTTCGCCTGCAGCTGCAGCTGCTAAATTTTTAGCTGTATCTCCAAGTGCACCAAGAGCTTTGAACCAAAGCTTTGCATGTTCCTTCTCGTTATTTGCAGTTTCTTCAAAAATTGCTGCAATTTGCTGATACCCTTCTTTTTTAGCAACAGATGCAAAATAGGTGTATTTATTTCTTGCCTCGGACTCACCCGCAAAAGCTGCCATAAGATTTTTTTCAGTTTTTGAACCCTTAAGTTCCATATACAACACTCCTTTTTGATAATTATTTCCTTTTTTTAGATTATAATACATAATTTATGTCAAGTCAATTAGCTATTTAAAAGAAAAACTAAATTTTTAAACTTTTTTCAAAAAAAGGCTTGATTTTTTCAAAGAAATGTTATATAATATCTTTCGTTGTGAATAATCGGGGTGTGGCTCAGTTTGGTAGAGTACCTGAATGGGGTTCAGGTGGCCGCTGGTTCGAATCCAGTCACTCCGACCAGAAAAAAGAGAATTGCTCTGCAAGTCGCCTTTTTTAACTAAATCTTTCGATTATTGCTTTTACAATTCTTTCTTGTGCGTGGCCGTCGCCATACGGATTAACAGCCTTTGCCATATCATCATACTTTTCTTTGTTAGAGAGAAGCTCGTCTGCCATATTAAATATTACATCCTTGTCAACACCTGCAATTTTAACAGTTCCAGCCTCAACCGCTTCGGGTCTTTCGGTTTCATTTCTTAAAACAAGTACGGGTTTTCCAAGTGACGGAGCCTCTTCCTGAAGTCCTCCCGAATCGGTAAGAACAAGATATCCACGCTTTATCGCATTGTGAAGTTCATCTGCATTAACGGGTTCTATAAGCTTAATTCTTTCATTATTGCCTAAAATTTCAAACACTGTATTTCTTACCACAGGGTTCATATGAACAGGATATACAACCTCTATATCCTCGTGTTTGTTTACAAGCTCTAAAACCGCTTTGCAGATATTTTCAAGAGGCTTACCTAAATTCTCTCTTCTGTGCGCAGTCATAACAATTACCCTCTTGTTGTCCCAATCAACCGCCTTAAGTGCCTCATCCTTAAATTCATAATCATCCCTAACGGTTGTATTAAGCGCATCTATAACGGTGTTTCCGGTAATATAAATATCATTTGGATTTATATTTTCAGCGAGAAGATTTTGTTCGTTTTTCTTGGTCGGAGAAAAATGCATATCTGCAATAACTCCGGTTATTTTACGATTTATTTCCTCAGGATATGGGAAATATTTGTTGTGCGTTCTAAGTCCTGCCTCGACATGACCTACGGCTATCTGGTTATAAAAAGCCGCAAGAGAGCCTACAAATGTTGTAGAAGTATCTCCGTGAACCAAAACAATGTCGGGTTTTGCTTCTTTCATAACATTGTCAAGCCCCTCCAGAGAGCGTGTAACAATTTCGATAAGTGTCTGCTTGTCTTTCATTATATTTAGGTCATAGTCAGGCTTGATATCAAATATATTAAGCACCTGATCAAGCATCTGTCTGTGTTGTGCAGTTACACAAACAATAGAGTCAATCTTATCTGAATTTTTCTCAAGCTCTTTTACAAGAGGTGCCATCTTAATCGCTTCGGGCCGTGTGCCGAATATAGTCATTACTTTAATTTTGCTCATTATAGGTTCTCCTTTGTATCCTCGGAATAATTTATGTCATCCTGCCATTCATTTGCTTCAGGTTCTTTCAAACCGCTCATAAGCTTAAGTGATGCCATAATGATAAGCATTACTGCCGCTACCAAAAATGCGCCTCTTATATATCCTTTTATCGATATAACAACAGCGGTAAGACATAAAATTGCGGTTAGTGTATACAAAATTGCAACAGTTTGTCTTTGCGAAAAGCCCATATCCAAAAGTCTGTGATGAAGATGTCCACGATCGGGCGACATTGGAGATTTACCCTTTGAAACCCTGCGAACAATTGCAAAGATTGTATCAAAAATCGGTAGTCCAAGCACCAAAATAGGTATTGCAAACGACAAAACTGCAGATAGTTTCAAAAATCCCTGAATGGATATACACGCTAAAATAAAGCCTAAAAATAACGCTCCCGTATCACCCATAAATATCTTAGCGGGATTGAAATTGTATGGCAAAAACCCAAAACCTGCGCCCGCAACGGCTGCTGCACAGATTGCGGCATTTACATTATTTGAAACTATAGTAAGTGCAAGCATACAAATTGATGCAATGGTAGAAACGCCAACCGCAAGTCCGTCAAGTCCGTCGATAAGATTTACGGCATTGCATATTCCTACAATCCAGAAAACAGTTATTGCAACCGACACCCAAAAATCAAGAACTATATACGGCGGGCCGAAAATTCCCGCAAATGGGTTTGAAAAATGTTCAATTCTAACGCCCGATGCAACAACAACTGTTGCCGCAATAATCTGGCACAAAAGCTTTATAATCGCTTTCATTTCGGTCATATCATCGATAACGCCTACAGTTACGATTATAACTGTTCCAATCAATACTCCTGCGGTTTGTCTGTCGATGGTTGCAAAGCATAAAACACTTACAATAAATCCGTAAAAAATAGCAAGTCCGCCAAGTAGCGGTATTGGTTTTTTGTGAATTCTTCTTTTATCTTTGGGAATATCAAGAGCATTTACTTTATGTGCAAGTGATATAACCATCGGTGTTGCTGAAAATGACACCAGAAATGCCACAACAAGCGCAAGCAACACAAAGATATTGTTATTAAATACCATCAGTTTTTCCTCCGTTTACGGCTGTATAAAGCCAACTTTTCTGTAAACCTTGGAAACTGTACGCATTGCTACATAATTTGCTCTTTCTGCACCGCTTCTGTAAATGTTTTCAAGGTAGTCCTTATTTTTCATAAGGTCATTATATCTTTCCTGAATTGGTCGAAGCTCCTCAATAATAGCTTCTGCAACGGCGGGCTTAAATACTCCGTAACCCTTGCCTGAAAATTCAGCTTCTATCTCTTCCATTGTTTTTCCGGTAACTGCGCCGTAAATACTCATAAGGTTTTCGATACCTTCTTTGCCTTCGCCGCGACATACCTCTGAACCCGAATCTGTAACCGCACGCTTGATTTTGCGCATAATCGCATCGGGATAGTCAAGCATAAGAATATAGCCGTTTTCGTTGGTATCAGATTTTGACATTTTTTGCATAGGGTTCTGAAGGCTCATTACCCTTGCGCCAACCTTTGGTATATATCCTTCCGGAATTTTAAATGTATCGCTGTACGCATTATTA
Source organism: Clostridia bacterium (assembly GCA_045661045.1). Lineage (GTDB taxonomy): Bacteria > Bacillota > Clostridia > Monoglobales > Monoglobaceae > UMGS1820. The sequence goes on along the minus strand of JAZREZ010000018.1, from coordinate 17,634 downwards.
AAACGCTGTGCCAAATCTCTTGTAAGTACAGGATGCTGCTGCTGGTCGTGTCCAACAGGAACTGAATCCGCTAGATATAACAATATACCTGCCGCCATAAGCACGGGATATGTAAAGAGTCCTGCGTTTATATTGTCCTCGTGTTTTTTAGATTTATCTTTAAATTGAGTCATTCTTGAAAGTTCACCCATATAAGTGTTACAGTTCAGCACCCACGAAAGCTGTGTATGCGCAGGAACATGTGACTGAAAGAAAACGGGATTTTTTTCAGCGTCAATACCTGCCGCAATAAATAATGCCAACAAATCCATAGAGTTTTTTCTGACATTTTTAGCTTCCTGACGCACAGTTATAGTGTGCATATCAGCAAGCATATAAAAACATTCGTATTCATCAGTTTTTTGAAGTTCAACCCAATTGCGAAGCGCCCCTACATAGTTACCGAGTGTCAAAGCACCTGATGGTTGAATTCCGCTCAATATTCTTTTCTTATCTGCCATTTCTAATCCTTTCTGTTCTCAATCGCATCATTCAGAACCTCTGCCAATATTTTTATACCTTTTTCTATCTGCTCAAAGGATGCCATTGAATAATTAAGCCTGAAACTACTGTATGTTTTTGTGGTATCAAGCATTGTTGTAGCACCCGGAACAAACGCAACATTTTTCTCGATTGCTTTAAGTAAAAGTTCTTTACTGTCGATGCCGTCAGGCATAGTGCAGAACAAGAATAATCCTCCGTCAGGATTTGTGTGCTCAACACAACTTGGGAAATATTTATCCATAAGCTCAATCATATACTTGCATTTTTCGCCATAAACCTTGCTTATTTTTTTGATATGTTCATCAATTGAATATTTTGTCACAAATTCGTGAGCAATCATCTGTGTAAGTACAGGGGTGTGTACATCCTGAACCTGCTTACAAATTGTCATTTTTGCGATAAGCTCAGGCGCACCGCTTGCAAAACCGATACGAAGTCCAGGAGCCAATATTTTTGAAAACGATCCAAAATATACGACTCTTCCCGTATCATCAAGCGATTTAATGGTTGGTACTGCCTCGCCGCTAAATCTTAGTTCACCATATGGATTATCCTCAAAAATTATTATGTTGTATTTTTCAGCAAGTTCCAAAACCTTTTTGCGCTTTTGAAGTGACATTGTAATTCCTGATGGGTTCTGGAAAGTTGCAATAGTATATAAAATCTTTACATTAGGATGCGCTTTAAGAGTTTCTTCAAGCTTTTCTATGTTGATGCCGTCACTTTCTACTTCTACTCCGTAAAGCTCTGCATTATACGAACGATAACAGTTAAGACCGCCAATAAAGCTCGGTTCTTCACAGATTATACCATCGCCTGCATTAAGCAACGATTTTGCCGCAAGGTCAATGCCCTGCTGACCGCCCGTAACTATAATAGTATCATCACTTTCTTTGATAATCCCCTGATTTGTAAGTCTGTCTATAACCCATTCTCTCAAAGGAGTGTATCCCTCTGTTACGCCGTACTGAAGCGCAAGCGCCCCTTGTTCTTTTAAAATTCTGTCGGCAATTTCAGAAAGTTCTTCATTGGGAAAAAGACTCGAATCAGGAGAACCACCTGCAAAAGAAATAATTCCCGGTTTTGCCATAAGTTTAAACATCTCTCTTATGGCAGAGCCTTCCAGATGTTTAACCTTATCAGAAAGCATAGATTTAATGTCCATTTTTATATCCTCCTATTGTATTTCGACTTCTGCTATGTAAGGGAGTTGTCTGAATTTTTCGGCACAGTCAAGGCCATAACCGATGATAAATCTGTCCTCAATAACAAATCCCGTGTAATCTGCTTCAAATTCAACCTGACGCCTTGACGGCTTACTTAAAAGAGCGCATACTCTAAGAGATGCAGGCTCTCTTTCTTTTAAGATTTTTGTGAGCTGAGATAATGTGTTGCCCGAATCGATAATATCTTCGGCAATAATTATGTTTTTGCCCTTTATATCAATATCAAGATCCTTTTTGATATTGATTTTACCACAGCTGACGGTTCCGTCACAATAACTTGAAACCTCCATAAAATATACGCTTGTGTCACAGTTAAGGTTTCTTATAAGGTCGCTTACAAAAACAAAGCAACCCTTTAAAATACCGATAACGATTACCTCTTTATCTTTATAATCATTATTTATCATATCCGCAAGCTCTTTTACTCTCTTGAGAATTTCTTCTTCAGTGAGCATTATCTCACCGATTTTCATAGTTTTGCTCATAAGTGATAACTAATCCTCTCTTTGAATTTTTGTTAATTTTATAAGTTTCGGCAACTCTGTTACCTATTATTGCGACAATTTCATCATCCGCGCAAAGAAGCGGAATTTTATCGCGTTCGCTTTGCGGAATTTTCTTATCAATTAAATATTTTTTTATCTTTTTGGTTTTACCGTCTTTAAAGAATACCATTCGGTCACCTTTTCGGCGGTTTCTGACAAGTAATTTCTTGCCCTCAAGTATATCATAATCTAAAATCATTTGATTTTTATTTATATCAAAATCATTTTCAACTATTTTAAAGTTCAAATCAAATTCACAGTTTGAAATTTTATTACCGATTTCGATTTCATAACAAAAGTCAGGAGTTTCAACCTCTTCCTCTGCTTTTGAAAATTCAAGCCATCCGTATTTAATGCTCACCACTAGCCCTTTCGGAAGTTCAGCCTTTGCTCCTGTTGTCTTATCAGCAAGCGCAATAACTGAATCAATGTGAATTCTATCAAGTGAATAATTTTCTCCCATTGCATCCTTTGCGGCAAGTCGGATAATTCGGTTCTTGATGCTATCCTGAATTATTTTAAGTGATTCAATATCAAGCAAAACGGGTTTGCGTTTTGGCATCGGACTGTTAATCCGTCGGTAAAGTCTTTCCGCATAACCATTTATAAATTCTGCATCCTCAACGGAATTTTCAGATAATACACAAAGACTGTCTATTATCGAGGGATTAAATTTTTCTTCAAGAAACGGAATAAGCTCATTCCGTATTCTGTTTCTTGTATACTCGTTATCAGAATTTGTACTGTCGTGGCAGTAGCTTAAGTTGTTTTCGGTGCAGTATTTTTCTATCTCATATCTTTCAATATCAAGTATAGGCCTTATAACGCCGTCTTCACGCTTATATTTAATAGATGCAAGTCCGTCAATGCCCGTACCCCTGATAATTCTCATAAGCAAAGTTTCTGCTCTGTCATTGCGGTTATGAGCGGTCGCAATTTTGTTGTACCCTTTTTCTGCACAAATTCTTTTTAAAAATTCATATCTTGCATTTCTTCCTGCAAGCTCTTCGGAAATTCCGTATTTTTGAGAAATCTCGGGTACATTCACCCTCTCTGCAAAAAAGGGAACCGATAGTTTTGTGCACAATTCTGCAGCATACGCTTCATCACGGTCAGCCTCTGCGCCTCTTATCATATGATTGAGGTGAGCCGCCGCAACCTTTATGTTAAGCTCATCTTTAAGCTTTACAAGCAAATCAAGCATACAAACAGAATCCGCTCCACCCGAAAGTGCAACAAGAATTGCGTCACCATCTGAAATAAGCTGATGTTTTAGAATGGTGCTTTTTATTCTGTTTGTAATAGCTTCGTTACTGCTCACGATTACCGCTCCAGTCTGAAAAAGATGTATATTCACCCAGCCAGGTCAGATTTTCATAACCAACCTCGCCATTTCTGTGTTTTGCAAAATTACATTTTGTTTTATTAGGCTCTTCGCAATCTTCTTTATATGCTCCCTCTCGGTGCAGAAAGATAACGATATCAGCATCCTGCTCGATTGCACCCGAATCTCTTAAGTCGCTGAGAATTGGTTCTCTCTTTTCTTTATCAGAAGAACGGCTAAGCTGTGAGAGTGCAATAATTGGTATGTTCAAGTCATTTGCAAGAATTTTAAGCGTACGAGAAATTTCCTGAATTTCCTGCTGACGATTTGCGCCGTGCTTTCCCGAACCTGACATAAGCTGAAGATAGTCAATTATAACCAAATCAAGTCCGTCTTCAAGCATAAGCTTACGGCAACGCGCGCCGACTTCGGTCGCTGTCATATTTGAAGTGTCATCAACATATATTTTGCTTTGACATAAAACCTCAATTGCCTGAGCAAGCTTTATCCAATCTTCGTCACGCAAATCTCCTTTTTTAATACGCTCGGAATTTATTTTCGCTTCACTTGAAAGCAATCTGTTAGCAAGTTGAATTCCGGGCATCTCAAGGCTGAATATTGCGACTCTTTTATTGCTTTTAACGGCAACATTTTTCGCAATATTGAGCGCAAAGCTCGTCTTACCCATACCCGGTCTTGCCGCGAGAACTATAAGCTCTGCCGAATGAAGTCCTGCGGTTCTTTTATCAACATCAATAAATCCCGTAGGGATTCCTGTAATCGTTTCATTTTTATCGGACAACTTGTGCAAAAGCTCAAAGCTTTCATCTAAATATCTGCCGATTGGAACGAGTCCTTTTGTTGTTCTTCCCTGAGTTATATCGATTATACCCTGTTGTGCCTTTGCTAAAATATCATCAGTTTCATCGTCGCCCCGATAACAACTGTTGCTTATGCTTTCAGAAAGCTTTATAAGTTTGCGCAAAACCGCCTTGTCCCTTACTATTTCTGCATAATAAGCAACACTATCGGTAGATGGTACTAAATTTGCAACCTCAACCACAAATTCAATACCGCCTATTTTTTCAAGCGTACCTCTTACTGTAAGTTGCTCTTTAAGCGCAACTAAATCAACGGGTTTTCCTAAATTATAAAGTTCAACTATCGCTTCAAAAAGCTCTTTGTGGCGATCGATATAAAAGTCACCCGGCCGAACCTTACCGATTACATCGGGTATACAATCCTTATCAAGAAACATAGCACCCAAAACAGATTGCTCTGCCTCGTTGCTAAAAGGCATAGCTCTTTGTATTTCAGGAGCTTGTTCCATATTTAAAGGCTCATTCATAGCTAATCTACCTTTCAAAATTATTCTTCTGTTACTTCTACTTTAAAGGTTCCGATTATTTTGGGATAAAGCGTAACATTTACATCACGGATACCGCAATTTTTTATTCCATCTGGCAAATCAATTTTTCTTTTATCAACAGTAATGTTGTGCTGAGCCTTAAGCGCCTCTGCTACATCCTTTGATGTAATAGAGCCAAAAAGTTTACCCTCTTTGCCCGCTTTTGCCTTTAAGCAAACCTTAACTTCTTTAAGACGCTCTGCTATATTGGTAGCCTTTAATTCTTCCTGGTTGCGCTTATAAATTTCAGCACCCTTTTTGCCCTCAAGGTCATTGATTGCCTGCTTTGTCGCAGGAATAGCCAACCCCTTTGGAAGCAAGAAATTGTTTGCATATCCGTCGGATACATTTATAAGGTCACCCTTTTTGCCTTGTGATTTTACATCTTGTGTTAAAATTACTTTCATCTGAATTTCCTCCTTTAGTCGAATAAAATATCATCAATGGCATTTCTTAATTTAAGCTCTGCCATATTTAAGCTTTCATTTTCAAGTTGAGCACCCGCAATGGTAATATGTCCGCCGCCACCTAATTTTTCGAGTATAATCTGTACATTTATATTACCAAGCGATCGCCCGCTGATTATAACTTTGCCATTTAACTGTGCCAGAACAAACGATGCTTCAACTCCATTTATATTAAGCAAATCATCAGCAGCCTGAGCTGCAACAAGCTGAATATTTTTTACCTCACACTCACAAGCAGCAATTGCAATATTGTCATGATAAAGCTTAGCGTTGCTTATAACTCTTGATTTTTCAATATACATATCAAGACCATTCCTGAAAAGCCGTCTTACACCGACGGGATCAACACCCATCTTACGAAGATACGCCGCCGCCTCAAAGGTGCGCGCTCCGGTTTTAAATGTAAATGTCTTTGTATCAAGATATATTCCGCAATAAAGCGCCTCAGCCTCAAGCACAGAAAGCTCGTTGTCATCCTCCATATATTGAAAAATTTCGGTAACCATCTCGCATGCAGAAGATGCATATGGTTCGTGATAAGTCAGAACTGTATTTTCTATAAACTCCTCACTTCTGCGGTGATGGTCAATCAAGACAATATTTTTAACTCTGTTTAATACTTCCGGATATTCCACCATGGCAGGTCTGTGTGTATCAATTATAATCAAAAGTGTCGATTCATCAATAAGCGCAAGCGCTCTGTCCTGTGTAACAACCCCCTCGCGATATTCGGTCTGCATAAAAAGGTCAGGGAGAATTTTAGCTACATTATTATGGTCTTTATCAAGTGCTATATAAACCTTTTTGTTGCGATTCATTACAGCGCGGAAGAGTCCGACAGATGCACCGAAGCTATCGTAGTCAGCACCCTTATGCCCCATAATTATAACCTTTGATGCACTGTCAATCAAACCGGTAAGACTTTTTGCGACAACCCTTGCCTTAACCTTTGAAGTTTTTTCTACGCCAAGACTCTTTGCGCCAAAGAATTCGTAACCTGAATCGGTTTTGACAACCGCCTGGTCACCGCCTCTGCCAAGCGCAATATCAAGAGCTGCAAGCGATGTTTTATCATTTTCTTTCAATTCATCAGACGAAATTCCCACACCAATGCTTAGTGTTACCGGAATTTTATTCTCCTGATTTATTTCTTTTATCTCGTTAAGGACTGCAAATTTTTCTTTGAGCAAAACTTCAAATTTAGAAGCCTCAAATAATATTATAAACTTATCTCTTTCATATCTTCTGTAAAAACCGTCGCCTTTTTCTACCCAAAGACCTATGCATCTTTCTATATCGCCGATTAACATACCATGATTTGATGTTGGTGTTTCTCGTAATACCTCGTCGTAATTATCAACCATTGCAGTACATACAACAGACTTCTTCTCACGGATAAGCTTATTAAGGCGTGTAATCTCGCTTATGTTTTCAAAACGGATTGAAAGCATTGGTTTTTCGTCATCATAGTCTGCAACCTTTGCAGAAAGCACGAAATCCTTGCCGTTATAAGAAAATGTCTGGAACTTGTCCTGATTTTCCAAAAATACAGATAGACGAATTTCAGGGAAAATATTTTGAAGCATTGTCCCTATCAGATTTTCTCTGGCACAGAGGCTGTAAAAAGCGTTATTATACCATTTTATCATTCCGTTCGAACTTATCAGCACAACGGGATCATCAAGTGACATAACTGCCGTTTTGGTTGCATTATCTATTCCAAACGAAAGGCTTTTAATTTGTCTGTAAAGTTCTCTTTTATATTTGTTTTGAATTATTATCCCAAAAACAAAAATTAAAACACCCGCAATAATTGTCGCAATACCTATGAACAATTCGAGATTTTTAAAGACTGATATATATTTATCGCATAAAATGACTAATGCACCAACGCACAGAAGTATTACACTGCACGCAGATATTAACTTTAAATTTTTTTGAGCCTGAACGGCTACAAAATTATTTCTCTTCATATTCATTTTCCTCAAGTTCTTTTCTCATAATGCCTTTACTGTCTATATATCCGACCATCGGCAGAAAACCGATTACAAACGGTGCGATCGTAAGCAAAAATGTAAAGGCTGCTATGTATATGATAAATCTTGCAACACCTGCTTTGATTTTTCTTTTAAAGTAATAATCAATAGTCGAAAGTCCGCAAAAGCCAAGAATTGCCGCAGATATTACAACAAGATTGGAAACGGCTGCAATAAACATATTTTCGCTATTTCCTATGATTGAAACAAGGTACAGGATAATTGCGATATTGCATACAAAACCCGGCGCCCGTACCTGCGAAAATTTCTTAAAAGGTATATCAGCTACATTTATCCGTCTTAAAAGGCATACTCCGAATGCAGAAATCACATATCCGTAAAAAAGCGCAGTTACAATAAATAATGATGGCAAAAACCGCATAAAAGTTTCAACAAATTCATTTAACAAACGATTTATCAGAAATGGTAAATCTTCGGGCAAATTCTGATTGATTGATGCTACAGAATTCTCAATTGATTGAGAGAACTGATGCATAATCTCATTAAGTATATTACGCATTCCGTCATCTGCATTTATTATTACAAGCTCTAAGATAAACCCCGCCATAACTGCCGCCGCTGAAGCAAGAACCATAGTTGCTGTGTCTGTCTTTTTGGATGCTGCAATTCCAAACGCAAGTCCGGGGAATGCGTAGGACAAAACCAAAAGAGCAGATGTAAGTATATCTCCTGTCAATATAATTATGGCAACCAACGCTATCAAAACAGATACAACTGATGATATAATTCCTCTTTTGCAGGATAGATACATAAGGGGCGCTCCACAGATAAACACGCCCAGAACCCTAATAAACGGAACATACATCACCATTACAAGCAAAAGAGAGCAAAGCGCGGCACCTATTGCCGTATCCGTTATAAGTCTGACTTTGGAAGTTTTCATAATTTTACCCTCTCATATTAACGCATATATTAACTCTTTTATCACCCAAAAGATATAATTAGAGCAATTATCACTATTCTACCAAATTCAACCGATTATTTCAATAGTATTTTTAAATTTTTTTATGTTTTATAAGAATTTATTAAATGTGTCCTATTTTATAATCCGACATATAATGTTAACGACGAATAATAAGGAGTGAAGCCTTAAATGGTTATAAATAAATCATTAAACAATTTAGAGCTTAAAAAGGGAGCGTACATATCTTCGGTTGATATGAATCCTTGCATTAAACGACGGCTTATTGACCTTGGTTTTTTGCGTGGCAGATATGTTGTTCCCGTTTTTAAAAGTCCGCTTGGCGAGCCGACCGCTTACAGCGTTATGGGGAGTGTAATCGCTTTGAGAAGCGACCTTTCATCACACATTTTTGTAACGGAGGAGATTTTAAATGAATAGGAAAATCGTACTTGCAGGAAACCCCAATGTCGGAAAAAGTACGATTTTCAACGCATTAACAGGACTTAAACAGCACACGGGCAACTGGACGGGCAAAACGGTTTCTCTTGCACGAGGGTTTTTTAAGCATTTGGGGATGAATATCGAAATTACCGACCTTCCCGGTACCTATTCAATAATTGCAGACTCACCTGAAGAAAAGATTGCCCGCGACTATATATGCTTCGAAAATCCCGATTTAACGGTAATAATTCTTGATGCTACCGCCCTTGAGCGCAACCTTAATCTTGCTCTTCAGATTATAGAGATGAATCCTCGTGTTTTGATATGTGTAAATCTGCTTGACGAGGCAGACAGAAACTGCATATCAGTAGATGTAAATTTACTTGAAAAAAAGCTTAATATTCCGGTAATCGGCATATCTGCACGAAAAAAGCAGGATATCAAACGACTTAAAAATATGATTGTAAAATCGATAGAAAAAAACGCAGATAAAAACATTATTTCAGTTGAGTATCCCGAAAAAATAAGAACTGCAGTTGATATCATTCAGTCTGGATTAAACGATGTAAATTTAAGCGACAATTTTAAGCGCTTTATTGCCCTAAAGTTACTCGATAACCAAGCCTTTGGCGAAGAACTTATTCTGAAAAAAGGAATTGACCAAAGTATTTTTTATCAAGCAGAAAATGCACGGGAATATCTTAAAAAGAACGGTATTTCTCCAATAATCGTAAGAGATATGATTGTCGAAACTCTGGTAGATACAGCAAATTCAATTGCACAGGAGTGCACGGTAAAGTCAGACTCGTATCTTGATACAAAATCTATGAAAATCGACAGATACCTGACCTCAAAAACATTTGGTATCCCCATTATGTTATTGTTCTTTGGGATGATATTATGGATTACCATAAGCGGTGCAAACTATCCTTCAAGCATCTTGTCTGATTTTTTTGCGGTTCTGAAACCAAAATTATATGATTTCTTATCATTTTTAAATACTCCGAACCTTATAAAGAGTATTTTAATTGACGGAGTCTACGGAACATGTGCATGGGTAACTGCGGTAATGCTTCCGCCTATGGCGATATTTTTTCCGCTCTTTACATTGCTTGAGGATTTTGGATTTCTGCCCAGAATTGCGTTTAACCTTGACAGATGCTTTTCAAAAGCAAATTCAGGCGGAAAACAGGCACTTACTATGTGTATGGGACTCGGGTGTAATGCGGTCGGTGTTACCGGATGCCGAATAATAACTTCGGAGAAAGAACGGCTCGCCGCAATTATAACCAATACATTTATGCCTTGTAACGGAAGATTTGGACTTTTGACCACTATTTCCGCCATATTTATAGGCGGACTTTCCGGATACTCTGCAATAATATCCGCTCTGTTTATTTTACTTCTCTTGGTCATTGGAGTTTGCGTAACCTTGGTTACGACCAGGCTTTTAACCAGTACAGTTTTAAAAGGAAATGCCTCCTCCTTTGTTCTGGAGCTTCCGCCATACCGAAAACCTCAACTTGTTAAAACCTTTACTCGTTCGATTTTTGACAGAACGCTTAAAATACTTGCAAGAGCTCTTATTATATCTGCCCCCGCCGGTATTTTAATATGGACGATGGCAAATGTTTATATTGGAGATACATCTCTGCTTTTACATACGACAAATTTACTTGATGGTTTCGCAAGATATTTAGGTCTTGATGGTGCCATATTGCTTGCATTCATCCTGGCACTTCCTGCAAACGAAATAGTTTTGCCGATAACCCTTATGTGCTACCTTTCAAGCACACAAATGGTTGATGTATCTGAACTATCTGCACTTTCACTTATTCTGAAAGAAAATGGCTGGAGCGTTTTAACTGCAATAAATGTTATGCTTTTTTCGCTTTTGCATTTTCCGTGTGCAACAACCTTAAAAACCATTTACGCTGAAACAAAAAGTGTCAAGTGGACTGCAATTGCCTTTGTTCTGCCGACTTTAATTGCAGTTTCTGTATGTTTTTTAACAAATTTAATTTTTTAAAAAATCTGTATATATGCGAAATTTATCTCGTGTATATACAGATTTTTATCGGGTAAAATAATTATAAAATTTATTTATGGAGGCTTTTTAATGTCGCAATATATTATTTCACCCGTATCAAATTTATCAGGAAGCATATCTATCAGCGGCAGTAAAAACGCTTCTCTTCCTATCATAGCCGCAAGCCTGCTTGCGGATTCCAAAACTGTTTTACACAACATCCCAAACCTTTCGGATACGAGAAATATGTGCGCTCTTTTAGAAAATATGGGTGCAAAATGCAGTTTTAACACAGATAAAACTCTTACCATAACCCCAACACAAATTTCAAAATCAGCACCATTTGAACTTGTAAGTAAACTCAGGGCCTCATTTTTGATTATAGGCCCAATCCTTGCAAAATGCGGCAGAATACGCATACCACTACCCGGCGGATGTCAGATTGGCACACGCCCTATTGATCTGCATCTTAAGGGTTTTTCGGCACTTGGCGCTAAAATCAGCCAGGGACACGGATTTGTAGAACTTAAGGCAGACAGATTGGTTGGTACGAAGATATATCTTGATTTCCCAAGCGTTGGCGCTACTGAAAACATAATGACGGGTGCAGTTCTTGCAAAAGGCGAAACCATAATAGAAAATGCCGCAACTGAACCTGAAATTACAGACCTTGCAAATTTCCTTATATCTATGGGAGCACAAATTTCAGGAGCGGGAAGTGATACAATACACATAGTCGGAAAGGATAACCTTATCGCAAGCGAATACACAATAATTCCCGACCGCATTGAAGCGGGAACATTTATGACAATCGCCGCAATGACAAAAAGTCGTCTTAAAATATGTGATATTATACCCTCTCATTTAAAGCCTGTCAGCGCAAAGCTTTGTGAAATGGGCTTTTGTCTTGATGAAGGAGCAAATTATATAGAAATAATCCCTTGTGAAAAATTCAAGGCTGTTGATATAAAAACTCTTCCTTATCCGGGTTTTCCAACTGATATGCAATCGCAGTTTATGTCACTTATGAGCATAGCAGACGGCACCGGAGTTGTTGTTGAAACTGTTTTTGAAAATCGTTTTATGCAGGTTCCCGAGCTTATCAGGATGGGTGCAAAAATTAAGATAGACGGCAGAACAGCCGTAATAGACGGCACGAAAAAATTAAGCGGCGCTCAAGTTAAAGCAACAGATTTAAGAGCAGGCGCCGCTCTCGTTACCGCCGCCCTTTGCGCCCAAGGCAGCACGGAAATTAATGATATAGAACACATAGAGAGAGGTTACGAAAATTTTGAAGGAAAATTATCCGCAATCGGCGCAAATATCAAAAAAGTTTAATTACACATATCTGTCTATATCCTTAAGTGTTATTCCTTTATGCAGAGATATATTTATTCCGTTTGCAATAACCGAAGATATATCATCTATTATATTGTCAACATCTTTAGGCGCTACAATCATATTTGCAAATTCAGGCGAAAGCGCCTCTTTTATGCGGTCATACCGCTCTGCATCAGACAGATGTTTGAACTCTTCTTCTATTTTGTCAGAGAGCAGTTCTATTCCTGCCGCAGCAATGGTTGCTGCATCGACAACAGTTGGTACTCCTATTGCTATTACCGGAACATTTAAGGTGTTTCGGTCTATTTTTTTGCGTTTGTTGCCAACACCCGCTCCGGGAGATATTCCCGTATCGGTAATTTGTATGGTTGTGTTTATTCTCTCAACCTTGCCCGAACATAGTGCATCTATTACGATTACAAGACTTGGATTTACCTGATCGCACACACCTTTTATTATCTCTTCGGTTTCAATTCCGGTAATTCCCAAAACACCGGGAGCTATAGCACAAACCGGGATAATTCCCTCATCGATTTCTTCAGGTATATATTTTTTAAGATGTCTTGTAATCATAAGAGAGGCTACAACTTTAGGTCCAAGCGCATCTGCTGTAATATTCCAGTTGCCAAGTCCCGCCACCAAAACAGTTGAATTTTCATTCAAAAGTTTATTATCTATTATCTTTTTAATCTCTTTTGAACACACAACACACATCTCTTCATAAATTTTTTGCTGGCCGTAAAATCTTGCGGGCATCTCGATGGTTACATAGTTACCAATAGCTTTTTGAAGATCTCTTGCTCCCTCTTCTGTATCAACTGACACTCTTGTTATTTTAATATATCCTGCACTATCATCACTTTCAACGCTAACTCCTCTTACCGAAAAATCCTTACTGCTTCCTGCGCAAAGCATCTCGTGAGCCTCGATTGCAAGGTCACATCTTGAAACATCTGTATAACTCATTTATATCACTTCCGTTTTTAAAAATTTTATATTATTTTGCCCGTTTTTCGCTAAAAAAATAATTTTTAAAAAAATTTTAAAAAAACTCTTGCAATTTCTTTCAAATAGTGATACAATAATTCGTACTGATGTTAAAATCAAGATTGTAATTTGGAGGTGAACTTATGCCTAATATTAAATCAGCTAAAAAGAGAGTTAAGGTTATCAAGAAGAAGACTCTTCAGAATCAGATGATTAAATCACAGCTCAAGACAGCTATCAAGAAGTTCGAAGCTTCTCTTAAAGATGGTAAGGCAGCTGCCTCCGAAGCTTACAACTTTGTTTTAAAGAAGACTGACCAGGCTGTTGCAAAGGGTATTCTTCATAAGAATACTGCAGCTCGCAGAAAGAGTCAGTATGCGGCTAAGATTAACAAGCTTGCATAAAAGCTTTTATGCACTAAGATAATTGAAAAATTCTACACACAAATTACGGCACAGCCTTTTGGCTGTGCCGTTTTTATTCTATCTTCCAATCAATTTCACTCTGTCCCGAAGCTTTTAAAAATTCGTTGCAAGTCTTAAAATGACCGCAACCAAAAAATCCGTTATATGCCGAAAGCGGACTTGGGTGTGCACATTCTAAAATCCTGTGTATAGGGTTTGTTATAAGTTCCGCCTTTCTTCTTGCGTTTGCACCCCACAGCAAAAATACGATTGGTTTTTCTCTTTCATTTAATATGCTGATAATTTTATCAGTAAAGTTTTCCCATCCTATCCCTTTGTGGCTATTAGGAAGCGACTCCCTCACTGTCAGCACCGCATTTAAAAGAAGTACTCCTTGCTCTGCCCAATCGGTAAGGCATCCGTGAGATGGGGGTTTTATATCAAGCTCCTGCTCAATCTCTTTAAATATATTTTTAAGTGATGGCGGGGCTTCTATCCCTTTTTTTACCGAAAAACAAAGTCCATGCGCCTGCCCCTCGCCGTGATATGGGTCCTGACCGATGATAACCGCTTTTACATCGGAATATGATGTATATTTAAGTGCATTGAATATGTCATACATATCAGGATATATCGTCTGTGTTTCATACTCTTTTTTAAGTATCGTCCTGAGTTTTATATAATAATCCTTTTTGAATTCGTCTTTTAAAAGAGCATCCCATTCGTTACCGATAAGCACCATATTTATCACCTCATATTTATTTTAGCACACATTTTTACAAATTGGAAGAATAACTTTTTAAATTTTGTCTATACTCATAAAAAAGACTTGCCAAAATTTAGAAAATAGTGTATACTATATGTAATGTTTTGTGTTCGGATTTTGACGGATATATTGTATCTGTCGCTTTTAAAAAGTCTCTTTTATAAGAGCAAAGGATTTTGAGCGGATTAATTTAATAACAAACTGCGGATATTTTCCGTTTATTTTTGTTGCATAAAAGGAGGATAAATTTGAAAAAAAATCAAACAGTAAAATGGATACCGCTTGGCGGTCTTAATGAAATAGGCAAAAATATGAATGTTTTCGAATGTGACAGCGATGCCATTATACTTGACTCGGGCATGGCTTTCCCTGACGAAGATATGCCCGGTGTTGATATTGTTATTCCCGATATAACATATCTCCATAAAATTTCTGATAAAATCAGGGCAATCGTTTTAACACACGGACACGAAGACCATATTGGTGCTCTTCCATATGTGCTTAAAGAGATAAATGTTCCCGTATACGGCACAAGGTTGACTCTTGGAATACTCAAAAACAAACTTAAAGAGCACGGAATTTTAGATACGGTTAAACTTGTAAATGTAGAGGCGGGTGCTACCGTAAAGCTTGGCGCATTTAAAGCAGAATTCATACACACAAACCACTCAATAGCCGATGCCGTTGCGATAGCTCTTCATACTCCCGCAGGGGTAATTCTTCATACAGGCGACTTTAAAATTGACCCGACACCAATTGACGGGGGTATGATTGACCTTGCAAGAATAGGTGAGCTTGGTAACAACGGAATACTTGCTCTTATGTCAGACAGCACAAACGCTGACAGACCTGGATTTACTATGAGCGAAAGCTTTATCGGCAAAACCTTTGACCATCTATTTGAACGAGGAATTGACAAAAGAATAATCATTGCGACCTTTGCATCTAATGTACATAGGGTACAGCAGATAATAGATGCAGCGTTCAAATATGGCAGAAAGGTTGCAGTTTCGGGCAGAAGTATGGAAAATGTTTTAACTGCCGCAATTGAGCTTGGCTATATGAACATTCCGAACAACACATTAATCAGCATAGATGAAATTAACAGATATCCCAAAGATAAAATAGTTATCGTAACAACTGGAAGTCAGGGAGAGGCTACCTCTGCTCTTACGAGAATGGCTTTTTCCATTCACAAAAAAATCAACATAGAGCCGACAGACCTTGTAATAATTTCTGCAAGTCCTATCCCCGGTAATGAAAAAACTGTTTCAAATGTCGTAAACGAGCTTTTAAAGCACGGTGCAGAAGTTGTCCACGAAAAAGCCGATGATGTTCATGTGTCTGGCCATGCTTGTCAGCAGGAACTTCAGGTAATTTTGTCGCTTGCAAAGCCTAAATATTTCATACCCGTTCACGGCGAATTCAGGCATCTTGCACGCCATAAGGATTTGGCTTTAAAAACGGGTATTGATTCAAAAAATATCTTTATCTCGGATATAGGAAAGATTATAGAATTTACTCCAAAAACCGCAAAATTCGCAGGTTCTGTCCCTGCGGGCAAGGTGCTCGTGGATGGACTTGGTGTTGGTGATGTCGGCAATATTGTTCTTCGTGACAGAAAACACCTTGCAGAAGACGGAATTATTATAATCGTTGTTACAATAGACAAAACATCCTGCGAATGTGTGGCAGGCCCCGACATTATCTCCCGAGGCTTTGTATATGTAAGAGAATCCGAAGATTTAATGGAAGCAATCCGTTTATCTGCTGCAGATGTAGTTGATAAATTCACAGGTGGCGATTCGGTTAACTGGTCAATTTTAAAGACAAAAATTAAAAATGAAGTTGGCGCCTACCTTTATTCAAAGACAAAGCGCCGTCCTATGATTTTACCAATTATTATGGAAGTGTAGATTATGAATGTATATGACTTTGACAATACCATTTACAGAGGCGATTCAACCTTTGATTTTATAAAATGGTGTATTAAGAAAAAACCTTCGCTCTCGATTAAAATTTCAAGATGTATTCCGTCTTTTTTCGGATATACACTGGCACTTTCTTCAAAGACAAGGTTTAAAGAAAAAATGTACTCATTTGTTCAGGAAATACCTGATATTGATGCGTGGGTAAACGAATTCTGGCAGAGCCACAACAAAAACATAAAGCGTTGGTATCTTGCAAATCACAAAGCTGATGATGTAATTATCTCGGCATCGCCCGAATTTCTGCTTATTCCCATCTGCGAGCAGCTTGGCATCTCTCATCTTATGGCATCAAAAGTTGATAAGCACACGGGTTTTTACCTTGATATAAATTGCTACGGCGCAAAAAAGGTACACCGCTTTTTAGAAAAATTTTCGGACGAGATTGACGAATTTTATTCTGATTCGTTTTCGGACTCTCCTCTTGCCGAAAAAGCAAAAACCGCCTACTTTGTAGACGGTGATATACTTATTCCGTGGGACACTGCAAAAAATCGCAAATCGTAAGTGTTTCTTCCACAACTTTAAATTTTATCTCAAAGCTTTTATATTTCATACCATAGACTCTTTCGGGATCATTCTGATAAGATGGTCTTGGGTCATTTTCGAGCACTTTGACAATCGTGTCAAGGTGCTCTTTTGGTATGTCTATATTGTCGGGAATTTCTACATTTAATTTATAATCAATAAATTCGCCCGCAAATCCGCTTTTAGCATCGGGATGAGAGTCTGTGTACGGAAGATACGGCTTTATGTCATAAATCGGGGTTTTATCAGCTAAATCAGCTCCTGATACATAAATAACAGGTCCGTTTTCAATCCGCTTAAGCTTAACACAAGAAAGCCCGACAGAGTTTGGCCTATTCGGCGACCTTGTTGCAAATACCCCAACTCTTTTATTTCCGCCAAGTCTTGGAGGTCTGACAGTTGGCGACCAGTCGTTGTTTTCCTTATTTAAAGAAAATCCCCACAAAAGCCATATGTGCGAAAATTCCTCTAATCCTCTTACGGCGTCGGGGTTTCTGTATTGAGGCTCAAAGACGATTTTTGCCTCTAACTCTTCTATTATTCCGCTTTGTCTGGGTATCCCGAATTTCTCGGGAAAATCAGTATAAATATACCCTATTATTTTCATCTAAACCACTCCGTATACAAGGTGATACCAAAAAATTATTGTTTCCATCTCAATTCTGTCATCTTATAT
>JAZREZ010000017.1:0-37888 GCA_045661045.1 Clostridia bacterium | reverse complement strand
GTTTTTAAATTCCCGCAAAACTTATACAGATTATAATTAGCGGATTTTTTCCGATGATAATAATTACTGAAATTACAAAATATAGGAGGAAAACAATAATGGATGGATTAGAATTATTGGATGAGTTAGAGGAAATAATAGAAAAAGGTGCCAGTGTTCCTTTCTCTGGACGTTGTATTTTAGAGCGTGATGAGCTTATTGACCTGGTTCAGGAGCTTAAGCTTAAGCTTCCCGATGACCTTAAGCAGGCAAAATGGATTAAGGAAGAAAGACAGCGTATTCTGCAGGAAGCTCAGGCAGAGGCTGATAATATCATCAAAGCCGCTAACGAAAAGGGTATTTCTATGATTAACGAGCATGAGATTACTCAGCAGGCAGTTGAGCAGGCTCGTCATATTATAGAGCAGGCAAAGGGCGAGGCTCTTGCTATCGAAGACCAGGCTTACAACTATGTTGACAGCCTCCTTGAAACTGTTGAAAAGGTCAGCGTTTCTTCTATGAAAGAACTTGAACAGTGTATTTCAATTGTTCGCAACAACCGTTCGGAGCTTCGCAGCACCAACAATGCAATTGTAGTAAATGAGAATACAGAAGAATAACAAAAAACCCCGACATTGTCGGGGTTTTTGTTATCTTGGCAAAAGCTTTAGCACTACAACCGTCATATCATCATCGGTTTCATTATTTTTCAAAACCTTTGCCATATCCATTATTCTGTCTGCTATTTCCTGAGCAGGCATTTTTTCATCCGTTTCTTTTATCATAGCTCTCAACCAGCCCTCGTGCCCATCTCTCATCTGAAGTCCGTCGCTGAACATTACTATTATATCACCGTCTCCTATTTTGTGGGCAAAAGTTTCGATTTCCATATCCTTCATCGCGCCAACGGGCAGCGATGCCGTTCTTATAACCTCTACTTCCTCTCCTCTTTTGATGTAACTGGGTTCAGCCCCGTTTTTGACAAACTCGGCATCACCGCTGAACAAATCAATCACGCACATATCAACGGTTGCAAATGCCTCGTTTGCAGATTTCATAACCATTATCGAATTTATCAGCCGTACCGCAATCGACTTATCAAATCCCGCCTCAAGAAAATCCCCAAGCAGAGCAACCGTTGCTCCGCTATCTCTTGATGCTCTTCTGCCTGTCCCCATACCGTCGCTGAGTGCCGCCGCAAACTTTCCATTGCTTAAGTACCGAAGTGCGCAGGCATCACCGCATTCTTCTGTTTTTCCTATTGAACAAACTCCGGTTTCGATACGATAGCCCTCCGGCTCGGCAAACCGAAGGGACACCCCTCCGCTTCTTGCCTCCACTATTCCAACCGGCACCATTTTGACTCCAAGAACGCCTTTAAGCGCTGACTCTGCCGCTCTTCTGTATCTTTCCATATTATCAAAATCGGCAAGCTCAATGTACGCATAATATCTCCCCCTTGCACCTACAGTAACATCAAGGTTCAATACATCTATTCCTTTCTCCTCAATCCTTAAAATTATCTCTTCCTCCGCTCCGCAATCGATTTTCTCTTCGCATATTTCGTCTGAAATTCTATCAAGAATATGCGCAACGCTGCCAAGCTGCTGACCCGCAAGTTCACGATTTTCCGCGAGCTTGCTCTTCCATACACAATTGATTTTATAAATCTCAAAAAGTCTGTTCATCTCTTTTGTTATCGAGCGTTCTCTAAGACACCTCTTTTTAAAGACTCCATCTAAATCCTCTTCGCAAAGTTCGCCCTTTCGCTCTATCGTTTCAAGTATGCGAAAGAGGGATTTATATGTAGAATTAAAATTTGTTACCCAGCAATCACCCATCCTGGAACATTCTCTGCAAACTCTGTCTGCCACACCATCAAACATCATTGATATATCCTCCATATCAACTCCGCTGTTTTTATCGGACAGATTTAAAAAGGTTTCGGCTAAAATTCTAAAAGAATCCGCCGCTGAAGTCAGTCTGTTTTTTATGTGTGTTCTGCACCGCTCATCCTCTGCTTGTTCTTTTTTAATTCCCGTTATCCTCGAAATCATCCGAAGTCTAGTTTCGGGCATAAATACCATAATCGCCGCCGCAAGCGGAATATCTGCATACCCGAACGGCAAAAAGCCCAGCTGCGTGCAATATATAGAAAGTATCGCCGCCGACACACAAGTTGCAATTAACACGCCGTTTTTGCCATACCTTATAAAAAATCCGCCCGAAATTCCCGCTATCGCATATACGGCAGGCAGAACAAAAAAGCTCTCTCCCCGCCCTATAATTCCCCCAACTACTGCTCCACATACAGCGGCAGGACCCGCTCCGCCGAGGTATGCGGCTATGCTTATGCAGAGCAGAGCAACAACCCCCGAAACAGAAGCTATGTTAAAAAGTCTTATATCACTTATACCAAGCAATACAATCCCGAAAACAACCGCAAGATACGCCCTCTCGATATTATTTATAGCAAACAAGCTGCTCTTTTCTCCCTGCAAAAGTCCGCGATTATGCTCAAATATTGATACGCCTATCATACTTATCAAAATATCTGCAAACAGCATAAACACGCCGCCTATACTAAAGCCTGTCCATATCATATATCCAATTCCCGACACAACAATCGAAACAACAACCGCGCATAAAGCTACAGGCTGAGGTATATCATCCTCTGTTCCCGCCACAAATAAAAACAACAAATAAAGCAAAACTGCCCCTATGTATTTGACAGATACCGCACCAAGCGTCAGATACCCCAGCGCCACCGCCAGCGCACTGACAAGCGCCTTTTTTGAAAATGTTAATTCGGTTGCCATAAAAGCAACCCCAAACGGAGCAATCGGCGAAAACGGCATCGCCCTTGCCAGAAATATTCCTACTATCCTTATCAAAGCCTGATATGCACTTATACCGCTTTGTCGTCCCCTCGTGCTCTCTTCAATAACACAAATTTCTTTTGTTTCCATAAATACTCCTCCTTACCGCCACATTATACCCATTTTTTCCCAATTTTTATGTCGAAGCGGGGGAGGATTTCAAAAAAATTTATATTTTTATAAAGGTTAGTGTAATTGCGCCGATTATAAGTCCTGCAAATATGAAGCCTATAACTTTTTTAAGAGCTCGTTTTTTCGGCTTTTCATAGACTTTTTCTATTATTTCGATATAGTCATTTATAATCTTCTGTGCCTCTTTGACTATTTTGTGTTCGTTGTTTTCTATCATAAAATTTCCCCTTTTGGATTTATTTACAAATATTTTCGGCACAGTAAGGGTTTTTTATACTCATTTTCATTTGACAGACATATATCTTTGTGCTATGATAATATTATATAAAATTCGCCATTTTTGGCATATTCAGGAGGCAGATTTAATTGAAAACAAAATTTAACACCCGCGATATGGTAATCACCGCTCTGCTCATTGCCATAGGAATTATAATTCCTATCTATTTTGGCTTTTTAAGAGTAATTCTTCCGCCCGCATTCACGGCGACACTCTTATCCCATGTTCCAATTTTTATTGCGATGTTTATCTCGCCATTATCGGCGGCATTCACCGCAATCGGCACAACAATCGGTTTTGCCTCATCAGGTCTTGACCCCGTAGTTACAGCACGCGCGGGCTCACATATTATATTCGCACTTGTTGGTGCATTTATGATTAAAAAAAATTGCAGCCTGGTTGTAACCGGACTTGTTACTGCACTTTTGCACGCATTGTTCGAGGCGCTGACCGTATACATTTTCTTATCTCTCGGGTGGTCTGTCGCAAAGGAAGGCGTTACTTATTTCAGCATTGCATTCTACACTACCGGACTTGGTACACTTATCCACGATATAATCGATTTCATTGTAGCTTGCGGCGTAGGAATTGCACTTACCAAAGCAAGAGCTATTCCGAAACTTCCAAAGGTAATTTAAAAAAGATGCGTTCAGCAAAAGCTGAACGCATCTTTTATTTTTTTAAACATTTTTTAAGATATTTGCCCGTGTAGGATTTTTCTGTTCGGGCAACCTTTTCAGGAGTTCCGCAAGCGACAATTTCGCCGCCTCTGTCACCGCCTTCTGGCCCTAAATCAATTATATAATCGGCGGTTTTTATCATATCAAGGTTATGCTCTATAACCACTACCGTATTTCCCGCATCAACTAATTTCTGCAGCACCTCAGTAAGCTTATGGACATCAGCGGTATGAAGCCCTGTTGTCGGCTCATCTAAAATATAGATAGTTTTGCCGGTGCTTCGTTTTGAAAGCTCGGTTGCAAGCTTTACACGCTGTGCTTCACCGCCCGACAATGTGGTAGACGGCTGACCTATCTTGATATAGCCAAGTCCCACATCATAAAGAGTTTGAAGCTTTTTCTGAATTTTGGGAATATTCTCAAAAAACTCACAGCCCTCTTCAACGCTCATTTCCAGAACATCATAGATATTCTTGCCTTTATAGCGAACCTCCAATGTTTCACGGTTATATCGTTTGCCGTCGCAGATTTCACAAGGCACATATACATCGGGCAAAAAGTGCATCTCGATTTTTATAATTCCGTCACCCGTACACGCCTCACATCTTCCGCCCTTTACATTAAAACTGAATCTTCCTGAATTATAACCTCTTGCCTTTGCTTCGGGCGTCATTGCAAAAAGGGTTCTTATGTCCCCGAAAAGTCCCGTATAGGTTGCGGGGTTACTTCGGGGCGTTCTGCCGATTGGCGACTGGTCAATGTCGATTACCTTGTCTAAATTCTCAATTCCTTCAATCGCCTTGTATTTACCCGCATTTTTCTTAGCACCGTTTAACTCATTCGCAAGAGCCTTATATAATATTTCGTTTATAAGTGAGCTTTTGCCACTTCCCGATACACCGGTAACGCAAGTAAATGTTCCAAGCGGAATTTTAACTGTAAGATTTTTAAGATTATTTTCAGTAGCACCCTTTATGGTTAGCCACCCGCCATTACCCTCTCGTCTTGTTTCGGGTACGGGAATTTGCTTTTTACCGCTCAGATAGAGTCCTGTTTCGGATTTTTCACATTTCATTATCTCTTCGGCGGTTCCCTCTGCAATAATTTCACCGCCGTGAATACCCGCACCGGGACCTATATCTATTATGTGGTCAGCCGCAAGCATTGTATCCTCATCGTGTTCTACAACGAGTAAAGTATTTCCTAAATCCCTCAATCTTTTTAAGGTTGCAATCAACTTTTCGTTATCCCGCTGATGCAGTCCGATACTTGGCTCGTCTAAAATATAAATAACACCCATAAGACTTGTGCCTATCTGGGTTGCAAGTCTTATTCTTTGTGCCTCGCCGCCCGAAAGAGTGCCTGCACTTCGGGAAAGCGTTAAATAATCAAGCCCTACATCTACTAAAAAGCCGAGTCTTTCGATTATCTCTTTTAATATATTTTTGGCAATTATCTTGTTTTTGCCGCTCAGCTTTTCGCCTAAATTCTTGAAGAACTGAAGCGCATCCGCAACCGAAAGTTTAGTCACCTCGTTAATATTGAGTCCGTCAATCGTTACTGCAAGAGTTTCTCTTTTAAGTCTTGTGCCGTGACATTCAGGACAACTCATATTTACCATAAAGGTTTCAATATCGGTTCTTGCCCATTCAGAATTTGTTTCTTCGTGACGGCGCTTTAAATTATGAATAATACCCTCAAACCTTGCATATTGTACGCCCTTTGCGTATTTTCGGTCATAGGTAAGCTTAAGTTTTTCTCCCCTAGTACCATAGAGAATTGCATCCATTGCCTCTTCAGACAAATCCTCAAGAGGCGTATCCAATGTAAAGCCGTATCTTGCCGCAAGACCTTCGTAATACATTCTTGAAATGCTGTTTGCCTCTGTGCCTGTCCAACCGCTTGCAAGAATACCGCCCTGGTTTATACTAAGACTCTTGTCGGGCATAATAAGTTCGGGCGATACCAGAGTAATTGTACCTATACCCATACACGCAGGACACGCTCCGTAAGGAGTGTTAAAAGAAAACATTCTCGGCGTTAATTCGTCAAGACTTATTCCGCAATCGTCGCAGGCATAGTTCTGGCTGAATGTCATTTCCTCACCGTCAATAACATCTATAACAACTATTCCCTCTGCCATATTAAGTGCAGTTTCTATTGAATCTGCAAGTCGTCTTTCCATACCCTCTTTGACCGAGAGTCTGTCTACTATAATTTCGATTGTATGCTTTTTCTGCTTGTCAAGGCGTATTTCATCGTTTGAAAGCTCATACATCTCGCCGTCAACTCTTGCCCTTACAAAGCCGTTTTTCATAGCATCGGCAAACACTTTTTGATGTTCACCCTTTCTGCCTCTTACAACGGGAGCCATAATCTGAAACTTAGTTCTCTCGGGCAGATTTTTTACTGAATCTACAATCTGGTCAACCGATTGCGGTGAAATCTCCTTGCCGCATTCGGGGCAATGCGGTGTTCCCACATTGGCGTATAAAAGCCTTATATAATCATAAATTTCAGTAACTGTTCCAACGGTTGAGCGTGGATTTTTACTCGTAGTTTTCTGGTCGATTGAAATAGCGGGCGACAAACCCTCTATCGACTCAACATCGGGTTTATCCATCTGTCCCAAAAACTGTCTTGCGTAAGCTGAGAGCGATTCTACATATCTGCGTTGTCCCTCTGCATATATCGTTTCAAACGCAAGAGAGGATTTGCCCGAACCGCTAAGCCCCGTCAAAACCACAAGCTTATCCCTTGGTATCTCTACCGATACATTTTTTAAGTTGTTTTCATTTGCGCCTTTTACTACTATATTTTTATTCATTTTTATACCTCTTCTTCAAGTCGGCGTATCTCATCTCTTATCTGTGCCGCAAGCTCAAACTGTAAAAGTTCTGCCGCCTTTTTCATCTCGGTTGTAAGTTCAGCTATTGTGCGCAGCTTATTGCCCGCATCACTCTTCGGTTTTTCCTTAACCGCCTTTGTTGCCTCGATAACTTCTGAAACACTCTTCTTTATAGTCTTTGGAACTATGCCGTGCTTTTGGTTAAACTCCGCCTGAATTTTGCGTCTGCGGTTGGTTTCGTCTATTGCTCTTTGCATAGAGCCAGTTATATTATCCGCATACATAATAACCTTGCCCTCTGCGTTTCGTGCCGCTCTGCCTATGGTCTGTATAAGAGAGGTTTCGCTTCTTAAAAATCCCTCTTTGTCAGCATCAAGAATTGCAACCAATGACACCTCGGGAATGTCAAGTCCCTCTCTTAAAAGGTTAATTCCAACCAACACATCAAACACGCCAAGCCTCAAATCACGGATGATTTCCATTCGCTCTATTGTATGAATATCAGAGTGCAGATATCTGACTCTTACGCCCATATCCTCGAGATATTCGGTAAGTCTTTCTGCCATCTTTTTGGTAAGAGTTGTTACAAGTACCCTCTCTCCCTTTTCGTATCTTTTTATTATCTCTGCATATAAATCGTCAACCTGACCTTCAATTTTACGGACTTCAACCTCCGGGTCTAAAAGTCCTGTCGGTCTTATAACCTGCTCTACGATTTTTGTCGAATTTTCTTTCTCAAAATCAGCGGGTGTCGCACTTACAAAAACTGCCTGATTTATTCTTTCGTAAAACTCGTCAAAGGTAAGTGGACGGTTATCAAATGCCGACGGCAGACGAAAGCCGTATTTTACAAGGCTTTCTTTTCTTGCTCTGTCACCCGCAAACATCGCCCGCACCTGAGGAAGTGTAACATGTGATTCATCCACAAACAACAAAAAGTCCTTTGGCAGATAGTCCATAAGTGTAAATGGCGGACTTCCCGCTTCTCTTCCGCTCATATGGCGGGAATAATTTTCTATACCATTACAAAAGCCCGTTTCTCTCAACATCTCTATATCGTAATTGGTTCTCTGCTCTAAACGCTGAGCTTCTACAAGCTTATTATCATCGTTTAATTCCTTAAGGCGTTCTTTAAGCTCCTGCTTTATGCTTTCAATCGCCCTTTCTCTTTTATCCGCAGTCGTTACATAGTGAGATGCGGGATATATGGCAATATGATTACGCTCTGCGATAACCTCGCCTGTTACGGGATTAAAGTCGTAAATTCTGTCAACCTCATCGCCAAAAAATTCGACTCTTACTGCGTGACTTGAAGAGTCCGACGGAAATATGTCAAGAACATCCCCGCGCACACGGAATTTGTTTCTTGAAAAATCAATGTCATTTCGCTCATACTTTATCTCGATAAGCTTTGCCACTACCTCATCTCTGTCCTTTATCATTCCGGGTCTTAATGACACAACCATATTATTATAATCAATGGGGTCGCCAAGTCCGTATATGCACGAAACACTGGCAACAATAATTACATCCTTGCGCTCAAAAAGTGCAGAGGTTGCACTATGCCTTAGTTTATCTATTTCTTCGTTGGTTGATGCATCCTTTTCGATATAGGTATCAGAATGTGCAATGTACGCCTCAGGCTGATAATAGTCATAGTATGATACAAAATATTCAACTGCGTTATTCGGGAAGATTTCTTTAAACTCGCTGCACAGCTGTGCCGCAAGAGTTTTATTATGGGCAAGCACAAGTGTCGGCTTATTGACCGCCGCTATTACATTCGCCATTGTAAATGTCTTACCGCTGCCCGTAACACCCATAAGTGTCTGAAATTTTTCGCCGTTTCTTATGCCGTCGGCAATCCTTTCGATAGCTTCAGGCTGGTCACCGCTTGGCTTGTATTTTGAAACTATTTCAAAGTCCATATAAATCCTCCTCTCTGTTCTGCTTAATTTTTTATTTTATCATATATTGTATCAACTTTCAAGAGATAATATCAAATTAAAAACCGCAGTGAAAATCACTGCGGTTTTTGTTATTTGCTTTCGATTGCTTTTTTTGCTTTTTCTACTATTGTTTTGGCATCAAGTCCGTAAGCTTCAAGTAATTCATAAGGCTTACCGCTCTTACCAAATACATCATTTGTTCCTACTCTCTGCATAGGAACAGGGCAGTTCTCAACAAGAACCTCTGCAACGGCTGAACCGAGGCCTCCCATAATGTTATGCTCTTCAGCAGTTACGATTGCACCTGTTTCTTTTGCCGCCTTGATAATGATATCCTTATCAATTGGCTTGATCGTCGCAATGTTTATAACTCTTGCGCTGATGCCCTCTTTTGCAAGTTCTTCGGATGCTTCGATTGCATAAGGCACCATAAGTCCTGTTGCAATGATTGTAACATCTGAACCCTCTTTAAGCTCTACGCCCTTGCCGATTTCAAATTTATAGTTTTCGTCAAAGATTACGGGAACATCAAGTCTTCCAAATCTTAAATAAACAGGTCCTTCATAGTCGATTGCCGCCTTTACTGCAAGACGAGCCTCTACTGCATCTGCAGGGTTTAAAATAACCATACCCGGAATGGTACGCATAAGACCCATATCCTCAAGGCACTGATGGCTTGCGCCGTCTTCACCTACAGATATACCCGCATGAGTTGCACCAATTTTTACATTGAGCTTTGGATAGCCGATTGAGTTTCTTATCTGCTCAAACGCTCTGCCCGCTGCAAACATTGCAAAAGAGCTTGCAAATACAACTTTTCCGCAGGTAGAAAGTCCTGCAGCTATTGTCATCATATTGCCCTCTGCAATACCTGTATTGATAAATCTTTCGGGATATTCCTTTTTAAAGCCGTCTGTCTTTGTAGACTTTGAAAGATCGGCGTCCATAACAACTATTCTCTCGTCAGCACCGAATTCCTTAAGTGCATTACCATAAGCAACTCTTGTTGCCACTTTTTCTCCTAATGTATATGCCATTACGCCTCACCTCCGATTTCTTTAATGTAAGCATCAAGCTCTGCTATTGCGGTTTCGTACTGCTCTTTATTAGGAGCCGCACCATGCCAGCCTGCCTCATTTTCCATAAACGATACGCCTTTTCCTTTAATACTCTTTGCAAGGATTAAGGTTGGTTTACCCTTTGTTGCCTTTGCTTCCTGGACTGCTTTTTCAATCTGTTCAAAATCGTGAGCATCAATTGTTATAACATTCCAGTTAAACGCTTCAAACTTCTTGTCAATAGGTGTTGAATTCATAACTTCTCTGATGTCACCATCAATCTGCAATCCATTAAAGTCAAGGAATGCTGTAAGGTTATCAAGCTTGTGATGAGCCGCAAACATAGCAGCCTCCCAAACCTGACCTTCTTCGATTTCACCGTCACCGAGTGCTGTGTAAACTCTGTATTCTTTGTTGTCAAGCTTTCCTGCAAGCGCCATTCCGCAAGCCGCACTTATACCCTGACCAAGTGAACCTGTTGACATATCAACGCCCGAAACACCCTTCATATCGGGATGTCCCTGAAGATAGCTATTGGTAGCTCTGAAGGTTTTTATATCCTCTTTGGGAATAAAGCCTCTCTCTGCCAACGCTCCGTAAAGAGCGGGTGAACAATGCCCCTTTGACAGAACAAATCTGTCGCGGTCAGGAGCCTTTGGCGACTCAGGGCTTATGTTCATCTCCTCCATATAAAGATAGGTGAGTATGTCTGCAATTGACAGCGAACCGCCCGGATGTCCCGAGTTTGCGCTATGTACCGCTTCAAGTGCCATTTTTCTGACATTTGCAGCGTGCAGACGAAGCTCTTTTACTCTTTCTGCATTCATTAAATTTTACCTCCGTTGTATATTAAATATAATTATTTTCAAATCCGTTACCCATAACCTCTTTTGCGTCTGCTATTATTACAAACGCATTTTCGTCAATCTCTTTGACGATATCCTTAAGGCTTGGTATTTCGTGCCGCCTTATTGCGCACATCAATATTCTTCCGCTTTTGCCCGTATACATCGAAAACGAATTGAGCCCCGTCACGCCACGATTCATCTTAGAATAAATTTCGCGGGTGATTTGTTCATTTTTCTCGGATATTATATAGACCAGCCTTGCAAACTTAAGTCCCTCTAAAATCACATCAGTAACTCTTGAGGTTACAAAAAGCGCAATTCCCGAATATAATATCGTTTCAAAGCTTCTGAAAAAAGCTCCTGCTATCAATATTATAATTCCGTCAATCAGCAGGAAAAGCTGACCTACCGAAAGCTTTGGCAAAAACCGTCTTAAAACAAGCACAAGTATATCTGTGCCACCCGTAGAACCTCTTGCTTTAAGCACAAACGCAAGTCCCGCTCCCATAATTGCCCCGCCGAAAACCGATGCCAAAAGTATATCTTCGGTAAGGCTCGGCATAAATGTCATAACTTCAGTTGCAAGGGATGAAGCTATCGTTCCGTATATTGACTTTACAAGAAAGCCCTTATCAAAGATCAGAAAACCAAGTATAAAAAGCGGTGCATTCAGCAATAAAATCAATGTACTGACACGGATGCCCGTCAGATAATGTATAACTGTGGAAACTCCGCTTATTCCGCCGGGTGCGATTTTAAATCTTACAAGAAACACCGACAGAGCAACTCCCACAAGCATTCCGCCAAGCGTTATCTCGGTAAACTGCAATATGTTTTTAGATAATCTCATACTAACCTCCAAAAAGTAGATATGTATAAGATTATCTTTATTAAAACAATTTATCCATAAGCTCTGAAATTCTGTCGGTCTTGCCGCTTACATACAAAAATCCGAGCAGGGCTTCAACCCCCGTTGCGATTTTATAGTCGGACATATCCGCATTCTTTGGCGGATGCGATTTGGTGTTTCTGCCTCTTTTAAATGCAACTTGCTCTTCATCGGTTAATATATCCGCTATTTTGTGATAAAATTCAGCCTGCGCTTTAGCACAAACATATTTTACCGCCGCTTTATGCAAATCATTTACCTTGTGGTTGCCGCCCTCTGTCAAATGGGTTCTTACATACAACTCATAAATACAATCGCCGAGATATGCAAGCGAAAGGGCAGTATAGCCGTTTGCATTTTCGGTTTCAACCGAATTTAATATATTTTCGATATTTTTCATAGTTACGCCTTTAAAAGTTGCTGTCCTTGAGGGGTATCTTTTACGATATATCCCATATCCTTAAGCTTATCACGAAGCTCATCAGACTTTGCCCAGTCTTTAGCTTTTCTCGCCTCGGCACGCTCTGAAAGAATTGTCTGTATATCGTCATCTGCCATTTCGTCTTTCTTGCCTAAAAGTCCTAAAACACTGCCAAGCTCACGAATTGCAGTTGCCGCTTTTTCGCAGAGCTCTTTAGCGGGATTTTGTGTAATTACCTTGTTTACATCTGCCACAAGCTCAAATATTGCAGAAATTGCATCTGCAGTATTTAAATCATCATCCATTGCAGAGATAAATCTTTCTGTGTGTCCGTCTATTGCATTTATTATCTCGGCTTCAGCAGAATTTAACTCTCGGTCCTCGCCTTTGATAAAATCAAGGGTGTCAAGACATGTGTAAATTCTGTTAAGCGCAGATTTTGCAGAATCCATCAAATCCTTACTGAAATTGATTGGACTTCTGTAATGAGCAGACAGCATAAAGAAACGGATAACTTCATAATCAAACTCTGCCGCAACATCACGAACAGTAAAGAAGTTGCCGAGAGATTTGCTCATTTTCTTGTTATCAACATTTATATAGCCGTTATGGAGCCAATAATTTGCGAACTGACAGCAGTTTGCCGCCTCGCTCTGTGCGATTTCATTTTCGTGATGGGGGAATATCAAATCCTGACCGCCACTGTGAATATCAATGGTTTTGCCAAGATACTTGTTAGCCATTGCACTACACTCAATGTGCCATCCGGGTCTGCCGAGTCCCCAGGGACTTTCCCACGCAGGCTCGCCCTCTTTTTGCTTTTTCCATAAAGCAAAATCCATCGGGTCTTCTTTATCAGTATTGACATCTATGCGGGCACCGCTCTCCAAATCCTCAAGCGGCTGATGCGAAAGCTTGCCATAGCCTTCAAACTTTTTGGTTCTGTAATAAACATCACCGTCTACATTGTAGGCATAGCCTCTCTCTTCGAGATTTTTAATAATGTCAATAATTGCATCAATATTTTCGGTAGCTCTTGGATGAACAGTTGCCTCTTTTATTCCAAGACCTTTTGCATCTGTAAAATATTCTGCAATATATTGGTCTGCAAGTTCAGACACGCTAATGCCCATCTCGTTTGCCTTGTTTATCATCTTATCGTCAACATCGGTAAAGTTTTGAACGAACTTTACATCAAAGCCCTTATATTCGAGATAACGGCGAAGTGTATCAAAAATTATAAAGGGTCTTGCGTTGCCTATATGAAAATAGTTATAAACTGTAGGTCCGCAGGAATACATCTTAACCTCACCGGGAGTTTCAGGAATAAATTCCTGCTTTTGTCTTGTGAGGGTATTATATAAATAAAGCTTTGTATCAACCATTTTCTTTATCCTCCAAATTCTTTTTAATTCGGTTAAGCTCTGCACGGATACTGCAAAGTTCCATAGATATAGGGTCAGGAATGTGTATCTGGTCAAGGTCGGGAGCAGGCTTCATAACAGATGCCGGAGCAACCCTTACATTATCACGCTTTACAATATGTGCGGGAACGCCCACGCATGTGCTGTTGGGCGGAATTTCGCTAAGCACCACCGCATTTGCTGCAATTTTACTATTGTCACCAACCGAAAACGGTCCCAACACCTTTGCACCCGAACCGATTGTAACATTATTACCGATGGTTGGATGACGCTTACCCTTATCTTTACCCGTACCACCGAGAGTTACTCCCTGATATATGGTACAGTTATCACCGACTATCGCAGTTTCGCCAATTACTACGCCCATACCGTGATCGATAAATACATTTTTTCCGATTTTAGCAGAAGGGTGAATTTCAATTCCCGTCTTCTTGCGGGTACGCTTTGAAATCCAATCCGCGATAAAGTGATGTCCCTTTTTATCAAGGGCGTGAGCAATACGATAATTGATTATCGCTCTCACACCGGGATAAAGCAGATAAACCTGCGCCTTTGACCTTGCCGCAGGGTCACGCTCAAATACGATATTAACTTCTTCTTTTATCATTTTAAAAAAGCTCATAATTCACAGCCTTTCTATTTTTCAACATACTAAGTATACCTTATTTTTGCCATTTAGTAAAGAGAAAATTTTGTAAATTTTATATTTTTTTAAACCGCCTAAATTTGTCTTGATTTTTAAATATAAATCTAATATAATTAACTCAGGTGATTTATATGAAAAAATTTTTTATTTTAGTTATATGTATAGCCGCTATCGTTGCTTTTTTCGCTTTTAATAAAGAGCAGCTTCCGTCTGTGCCGATAAGGGATATTCCTCCCGCAACCGCCTCTGAAGACGAGGCAGAAAAGCTCGAAAACGGCAATGAAATCGGTACCGATTACGAGGCGTTAAGCGAAACTGAACGCTACAATACCGAACGCGCTGAAATTGCCCGCAACATAAAGGATGCAAGCGAGCTTATCGACTCGGGCGATTTTGAAGATGCAAATATGATACTGAACAGTCTTAAAACCCGAAGACTTACCGCCTCCGAAGCGGAGCAGGTTAAAGCACTTCAGGCAAAGATGATTTCTGTTTCGGACTGATACGAGGTAAAGATATGAACGAACCAAATAAAATTCCAAACATATCCCCTGTTCGCTACGCTCAATGGGCGTTTGACAATCTCGCAACCGAGGTTGCTCCGCATCTCCAGATTTTGAGGCAAAGCGAAAACCTTACCCCCGAAGAATTAAATTCTGCACACAAATCTCTTATGGGCATCTACGCAACTCAGGCACAAATACATAATTTAGCAGAGCTTTTCGGCGATAATGACCGTGTTTCTGCTTTAAAGTACTGCTCGTATAACGCAAAGCAGTTTGTTGATGCGATTAAGAATCAAATCGAAAGAACAGTTGCTTCGGATAAAATTACCATATTTACCGAAATCGAAAAGGATGTAAAGACGGTCATTTTAGATGCCCGCCGTACGAGTCTGATTTTATATAATCTTATCTCAAATGCGATTATTCATTCAAAGCCCAAAGAAAAGCGCATCAGAATTAAGCTTTCGGTGCGGGATGACAAGCTTTTCATATCCGTAATTGATAACGGCAACGGAATTTCTCTGGCAAAACGCAAAAATTTGTTTTCCGCTTTTGAAAATGGTTATCTTCCCTCATTTCTTTCGCAAACGGGTGGCGGTTTTACATTAAGCGGATTAGGTCTTTCGGTATCTCAAAAGGCGGCAATGGATATGAAAGGACAGTTAAGTTATGTTCCGTCACGGGAGCAAACTGAGTTTGAGTTTTACATCCCGCAGACTGGCGCTGACAGAATGAATGTATCAGAAACTATTATTTTCGTTCCCGATATGGAACTTATGACTCGTTGTCTTGCAGGCGCAATGCTTCTTGAAAACATATGATTTTTCGCACTTTTTTAAATTTGTTAACAATTTGTTCACATTTGCCCAAACCCTTGATATCAAAGGCTTTAGACACTCTGACGCACTTGAAAAAGTGCGTTTTTTCGTCTATTTTGGCGTCCAAAGGTTGACTTTTGAGCCAAAATATTATATAATTGTTTCGTACGGCGTAAATAAAGCAGTATTTTTTTATGCCATCAATGCTTGTGAAAGGAAGTGAATTTGGAAAATAAAGCGTAGTCAAACAAACTTGGAGGTATTTTAAATTTGAATTTTTTATGTAAAAATATGAGAAGGATTTTTGCTCTCCTCTGCATATTGGCAGCAGTGCTCGCGTTTTCGGCAACCCCGATATACGCAACAGAGGAAGAACCAATTGACTTCGGTCAGTTTTACGGGATTATAGACGCAGACACTCTTAATGTAAGAGCGTACGCATCAGAGGAAGCTATTGTTCTTACAGAGCTTTCGAAATATACTTATGTAAGAGTAAATTGGATTGAACCTGAATGGGTTTGCATCTCTTACGATAAGGACAATGTAGGTCTTATAGGTTATGTTTCTGCTGAATACATAAAGGTATTCGAGGGTGAAGCCCCCGATATGACCTCAACGGCAGGACAATCAGCAGTTAATGTTGCTACTCAGTTTTTAGGTGTTCCTTATGTATGGGGCGGCACAAGCCCATCGGGCTTTGACTGCAGCGGTCTTATGCAGTATGTTTACAGACAGCTTGGTTACAACATCAACCGTGTTGCAGATGCACAGATGAAGAACGGTATTGCCGTTTCAAGAGAAAATCTTGCACCCGGCGATATAATTGGTTTTTCAGGCAGCGGCATTGGCGGATATGTAAACCATGTAGGTATGTATGTAGGTAACGGAATGATGATTCACGCACCACACTCCGGCGATGTGGTAAGATATACACCAATCGACACGGGATACTACAGTAACCGCTTTGCAGGAGCAAGAAGAATTATTTACTAGAACTAAAAATAGCAGATGCATTTGCATCTGCTATTTTTTATTGTAAATACGGGTTCTTATTTCACAAAGTCAAATTCAACACCATAAATATGAACTGTATCGCCCTCTTGAATTCCCGCCTTTTCGAGCATCTTTATTCCCCCGCACTTAATGAGAGAACGCTGGAAATACTGCAGTGATTCATAATCATCAAAGTTGGTAGAACCGACAATTTTACGGACTCTGTCACCAGTTAAAACATATACTCCGTCCTCTATCGTAACGCGCATCTCTTCTTCCCCGCGACGAATTTCATCAAGGTCAAATACCTCGTAATCCTCTTCTTCATCAGGCATTGTAGATAAAAATTCCAAAGTGTAGTTAAGAACCTCTCTTACGCCCTGTTTTGTAGCAGCGGATAATTTAAACACCTTGTATCCGCGACCTTCCATTTCCTGTTTAAAGGCTTCAAAGTTTTCTTCAAACTGCGGAATGTCCGCTTTGTTTGCAAGGATAATCTGTGGCTTTTGAGCAAGCTTTTCGCTGTGAAGCTTAAGCTCGTTATTTATTGTATCAAAATCCCCTACAGGATTTCTTCCCTCTATGCCCGACACATCTACTATGTGAAGTAAAAGTCTTGTTCTTTCAACATGCCTTAAAAATTCGTGTCCAAGACCTACGCCCTCGTGTGCGCCCTCAATTATTCCGGGAATGTCTGCTATTACAAAGCCGCCATTATCACCCATATTGACAACGCCAAGATTTGGTTCAAGCGTGGTAAAGTGATAATTCGCAATCTTGGGTCTTGCATCCGACACCATAGACAAAAATGTGGATTTGCCTACATTGGGAAAGCCCAGAAGTCCTACATCGGCAATCAGCTTAAGTTCAAGGCTGATTTCACGCTCATCGCCGGGCATACCCGATTTTGCAAATTTAGGAGTCTGTCTTGTAGCAGTAGCAAAATGAACATTGCCCCATCCGCCACTGCCGCCTCTTGCAACTACCATACTTTGTCCGTCGGCTTTAAGGTCGCAAATTACTCTGTCAGAGCTTGCATCCCTGACAAGCGTGCCCACAGGCACTCTTATTTCAAGATTTGCACCGTTCTTGCCGTTGCGGTTAGAATCTCTGCCGTTGCCGCCGTTTTCTGCTGCATACTTCTTTTTATAGCGAAAGTCAATCAAGGTATTTACGCCCTTGTCCGCAACAAATATAACATCGCCGCCTCTTCCGCCGTCACCGCCATCGGGACCGCCTGCTGCAACATATTTCTCACGATGAAAGGTTACTGCGCCGTTGCCGCCGTCACCCGCTTTTATGAAAATTTTCGCCTTATCCGAAAACATAGTTATCCCACCTTAGAAAAAAACAAGGCGGACAAAATGTCCGCCCTTTAGTCTTAATTACTGAGCGATATCGTAAACAGAAACCTGCTTCTTTGTCTTACCCTTACGCTCAAACTTAACTCTGCCGTCAATCAATGCAAAGAGAGTGTCGTCACTGCCCTTACCAACATTGATACCGGGATGAATTTTAGTACCGCGCTGACGAACTATAATGTTGCCTGCCAAAACGCTCTGACCGTCGCCCTTCTTGACACCAAGTCGTTTAGCCTCAGAATCTCTGCCGTTTTTGGTACTACCCATACCTTTCTTATGAGCCATTTATATTCACTCCTTTTTATTCAAGTAAAAACTCAATGCTTACGCATTGATAGCGGTAATTTCAACCTTTGTGTAGGGCTGTCTGTGACCCTGCTTTTTGTGATAGCCTTTCTTTGGCTTGTACTTATAAACAATGATTTTCTTGTCTTTGCCGTTTTTAACAACATTTGCAGAAACTGTAGCACCCTCAACATAAGGAGCACCAACCTTAAGGTCATCTCCGCCAACAACTAAAACCTTGTCAAATGTAACAGCTTCGCCAGCTTCAACATTGAGCTTCTCAATGAAAACTACATCGCCCTGCTCAACCTTATACTGCTTGCCGCCTGTTTCGATTATTGCGTACATATCGTAATCCCTCCTATTACCCAAGACTCGCCATTCGGGTAAACACATAGTTTTTAAGAACCCTTTCTGCGCGGTTACCGATATATTCTATCACAGATTAAATCTTTTGTCAATAATTTTATATATGATTTTGCATAATTTTTTCGATTTCTTTTTCGATAGACTCTTCTATCTCAAGAATATCTTTATCTGCCTCGGATATATTATCATAATAATCATAACTGCTTACATATTCGGATTTTACGAGCTCTTCACCCGGCTCTTTATAAACAACTATATCCGAAAGCTCAAGTCCCGAAACGATTTCTACATTATTGTTATCATTTGCTCCATATTCAACAACAAGAAGTACGCAGTTTTCAGGAACTTTTATATCGGGATATTCAAGCTTATTTTCAAGAGATTTATCTAAAATCTTTTCAGGTATAGCCTCATCCTTATTGTATTTTACTATTACAAGCGCCTCGTAGCCATCGGATTTCATAAGCGCCGCCTTTGGAACTATCATCGCACTCTTAACCGATGTCAGCACCACCTGAGCACTCACTTTCATTCCAGGCATAAGCTTTTCCGCATCTTTGACAGTTACCGTTACATCAAACATTGTCTTGCCATCGCTTTCGTAACCCTCTACGCCTACTGCACTGACACTTCCCTCAAATATTTCATCGGGAACAGACTCTGTCTTTATTTCTACCGCCTGACCTTTTCTGAGCTGACGCACCTTGTATTCGTCAACACTGAATGTAAATGACAGATTATTTGTATCAACAATAACCATCATCGGCTTGTCCGTATCCGTCATCGCAACATTATCGCCCGCTTTTGCGTTCTTTTCTACAATCATACCCGATGCGGGTGCCTGAATTGTGTAATTATCAAGGTGTCTTTGCGCAGTCTGCAGATTTATTTCGCCAATTCTTACATCGTATGTAGAACTGTCACCATTTTTGGTGTCTACCGATGCCATTATCTGCCCTACTGACACACTCTGACCTACACGAACATTTACCATAGAAACCCTGCCCGAGATATAGTTCATAACCGCCTCGGAGCTTCCGTCCTCTTTGGAAATCACCGCTACCACGCTTCCGGGATTTACATTAGCGCCTGCGTATATAGCGAGGCTTTTTATCGTGCCCTCTGCAGTAGAGCAAATCCTTGTAGAAGAGCTGCCCGCACCGTTTGATGCTCTGTCAACCTCATTTTTAGCTCTCTCGACAGAAAGCTTTGCCTCTGTATCATCTAATCTGTAAATAACATCGCCCTGCTTTACAACATCGCCAACCTCGTAAGCGGCTTCAATTATTTTACCCGAAACCAATGATGTGATTTCATATCTGTTTTCAGCCACAATAACTCCGCTGACATCCATCTTTTCTTCAATGTCACCCTTTGCGGCGGCAACCTGAACATAGTTTCTTAAAGGATTTGATAATACAATTCCTCCCCAGACAACGCTCGTCAGCATCGCAACAACCAGAATAGCTGCAACTGCCGACAAAATAAGCTTTTTCTTCTTAAAACTGTTCTTTTTGTCAAGCTCTGCCGCTATCTTTTCAACATCTATGTTGTCGGTATCCTCGAGGTTTTCATTAAGCAAAACAAAATCCTCTACTGTTTCGTTTTTCTTCCACTTCTTCATTTTCTCTCCTGCTTTCTTCATGATGGAATATTTTGTCCACCTTTTTAATATAATTAAACAAAAGGTGGGATAATATGTCTGTTACATATATTTTTGCGTATATAGTTGCATTTTTTATTCTCTATATAGTTTGCTGGTTGTTCTTAAAGCCGATAAAATGGCTCTTAAGACTACTTTTAAGCTGTGCACTGGGTTGCGCTTTTATGCTGGCGTGCAATATGTTTTTGTCAACAAATTTTGCGCTTAATCCTCTTACTGCTATGACAAGCGGTGTTTTAGGACTCCCCGGCATTATAATGACTTATATTTTTCAGGGTATTTTATAACCCAAAACCACTCTGTCACGATTTTCAATATCCTTTAAAACCTCTATGTCTTTATAGCCGTTTTCCTTAAGCAAAAGCGAAACGGCTTCCCCCTGGTCAAAGCCGATTTCAAACGCTAACAATCCGCCATTTCTAAGCGGAGCACACTCTGCAATTCTGCGATAAAACTTAAGTCCGTCTTCGCCGCCCGACAACGCAATGTATGGTTCAAAATCCTTCACATTTTTATCAAGGGTTTTTATAACATCATCTCTTATATAGGGCGGATTTGAAACAACACAATCGACTAATCTGTCAGGGACTTCCTTTAATATATCGCAGTTTATAAACTCCACTTCATTTAAAATGCCGTTTTTCTCGGCATTTTTTTGAGCGGTCTTTAAGGCATCCTTTGATACATCAACCATAGTTATCTTTGCGTTCATATAATGCGCAAGGCTTATTCCTATGCATCCGCTTCCGCAACCTATGTCCATAATCTCGCTGTTCTTCGGCACTCTTTCAATAACCGCCTCAACAAGCAGTTCCGTATCTGCTCTTGGTATCAGCACGGATGGATTTACCTCAAACTCAAGTGACATAAATTCGGTTTTTCCTAAGACATACTGAATTGGCTCTCCGTCTTTAAGGCGGTTTATTTTTTGCTCAATTTTTTCGACCTGTTTTTCGGTCACATCAAGGTCACCCAAAACAAGCTGAGTCTTGGAAATTCCAAGCTCATTTATTATGATTAAATCAGCTATTCCTTTGTGCTTTGAGCGAAGCTCCTTTATCTTCATATTACCACTTATCTTCTTCTTTATTTTCGGGAATGACAGCCTTGAGTGCAGAAATTGCAACCTCAATCTGACTGTCGTCAGGCTCGTTTGTAGTGATTAACTGAAACAACATTCCCGGCTTGCTTATCGCTCTTGTAAAAGCGTTGTCGTGTCTGCCCGCAAACTTGATAATCTCATAGGATATACCCGCAACAACGGGTAAAAGCAACAATCTTAAAACAAGTCTTGTAATAACCCACGGAACTGCAACAAGATATGCACCAATCACGGGAATTGATGCAAAAAGAGCCTCATCCCAGGGAATGATTGAATATACAAGTATGCTTATCACCATAACAATCAGCAAAAAGCTTGTTCCGCATCTCGGGTGGAGTCTTGACTGTTTTCTTACATTTTCAACAGTTAAATCAAGCCCTGCCTCATAGCAGAATATCGATTTATGCTCTGCACCATGATACATAAATACACGCTTTATTTCAGAGGTTCTTGCAACGAGTGCCAAATATACTACGAATATTGCTATTCTGACTATTCCCTCAATCAGCGTAAGTGCCGCACCTGAATTTACAAAGCCCTTTAAAAATCCTGTCAAAAATGCGGGCAACAATATGAAAAGTCCCACACTTAACAAGAGCGAAAGGCATACTGCTATGTATATCACAACATTGGTTGCCTTTTCCGAATCAAGCTTTTCTTCAAGCCATTTTTCAAATTTTGACGGTTCCTGCTCAATTGGCTTTCCGTCATCATCTACATCAAAAAATTGAGCCGAAAACATCAGCGCCTTTACGCCAATAATCATAGAATCTATAAAGTTAACACAACCTCTTATAATAGGAAGCTTTACAAATTTACCTGTTCTCACTTTGCCAAGAGGCTTTTCGTCAATTATTATATCTCCGTCAGGCTTTCTTACCGCTGTGGCAATCTTACGCGGGCCACGCATCATAACGCCCTCCATAACCGCCTGACCGCCGATAGAAGTCTTGCGGGCAGCGGAACATTTTTCTTTATTTTCTGCCATAACTTCGCCCATCCTTTCATAATTCTGCAGTTTATCATTATAGCACAGCTGCCGATTTTTTTCAACCTATAATTTGTAAACAATTTATATATAAAGAAAGCTCCCTCGCGGGAGCCTTCTTTTATTTCACCTTAAGAATGTTACTTACCAAATCCTGCATATCATTTTTGTTGATTACGCCGTCAAAGATTTTTTCTTTATCTTTAAGCTCTGCCAAAGATTTTGGTGTTTCAAAACCACTCTTTTTCTCAAGCTTTTCAATCATCTCAAAATCGGAAAGTCCGCTTGTTTCTTCACCTAACGCAGAAAGAACCGCCTCGTTGAACTTGAACGGACTTGCGGTGGACGCAATCACAGTTTTTGTGGTATCTCCCGTTTCTTCTACATACTGCTCGTACACATCAACTGCAACTGCGGTATGTGTATCAAGGGTATATCCCGTATCGGTAAAGGTTTTCCAGATTTGTGTCTTTGTGAAATAATCGTCACAGAAGCCGCCCCAGAAAACATCCGTAATCTTATCGTGAAGCTCTTTGTCAAGCTTATATACGCCGTCTGAATTTAATTTCTTCATCATATCGGCAACCTTTTTATCATCGCTGTCACAAATATCAAAGAGCAATCTTTCAAGGTTGCTTGAAATAAGAATATCCATAGATGGTGATACGCTCTGATAAAACGGTCTGTTTTTGTCATATTCACCCGTTTTGATAAAGTCTGTCAAAACATTGTTCTGGTTTGACGCACAAATAAGCTTATTAATGGGAAGTCCCATCTTTTTTGCGTAATATGCCGCTAAAATATTGCCAAAGTTACCCGTTGGCACGCATACATTTATCTTTTCGCCAAGCTCAATCTCGTTAGCTTCGAGCATATCGCAGTACGCCGAAATATAATATACAATCTGCGGAACTAATCTTCCCCAGTTGATTGAATTTGCAGAAGATAATGCATAGCCTGATTTGTTGAGCTTTTTGCCGTATTTATCATCGGTAAAGATTTTCTTTACGCCGTTTTGAGCATCGTCAAAGTTGCCTTCAATTCCCGACACATAAACATTTTTACCCTCTTGAGTCATCATCTGAAGCTTCTGAATATCGCTTACACCCTCTGCAGGATAAAATACGATGATTTCTGTTCCTTTAACATTTTTAAAGCCTTCAAGTGCCGCCTTACCCGTATCACCCGAGGTTGCAACAAGAATGACGATTTTCTTATCCTCGCCTGTTTTCTTCATTGCAGTTGTCATAAATCTCGGGAGTATCTGAAGAGCCATATCCTTAAATGCACAAGTCGGACCATGCCACAACTCAAGTATATACTTGTTATCCTTAAGCTTTACAACGGGAGCAACCTTTTCAGCAGAAAATCCCGTTCCGTATGCGCCTCTTGTACAAGCTGAAATTTCAGTAGCTGTAAAATCGGTCAAAAACTTTTTAAGGATTGCATTTGCCCTTTGAACATAGGTCTTGCCAACCAACGCTTTAATCTCCGCCTCTGAGAGTGCAGGGATTTCTTCGGGCACAAAAAGTCCACCCTCTACGGAAAGACCTTTTTTAATAGCTTCAGCCGCCTCAAGCTTAATCTTTTTGTTTCGTGTGCTTATATACTTCATAAAATAATCCTCTCTTCTTACACGCAAAATGTCATTTCAGACAAAGTAACCCCTTGTCTGAAATGACATACTTAAAGTTTCTAAAAATTAGCCAATGTACTTTTTAACATTAGGACCTGCAGACTCTGCCTCTGCACTTACCATCATTGTAAATGATACATCAAACTTCTTTTCAAGTCCTTCAACCTCAGTAACAAAGTCTTCAAGATCTTCAACAGATGCAGAAGGCACACTCTTGAAAATACTGTCTATAAAGATATGGGTAACATCATAATCCTGAGCTATTATACCACAGAGAAGACCAAAAAATTCGTCCATATTCTTGATATTAAAGCTTTCGGTGTTAACCATTCTTGCCTTACGGTTAAGGTCGTGAATAAGGCGGTTGCCCTCTGTAATACATACAACATTACCCTTTTCAATATCAATCGCTGTATTTACCGCCTGAATGATTTTCGGGGTTTTGCCACTGCCTTTCAATCCAATATGTATTTTTATCATATAGAATTCCACCTTTCCAGTAAAGTTTTATTTTTTTGTTAATAGTATTGTATCATAACTCACAAATTTTAACAATACTTTTTTTAAAT
Organism: Clostridia bacterium; assembly: GCA_045661045.1. Classification (GTDB taxonomy): domain Bacteria; phylum Bacillota; class Clostridia; order Monoglobales; family Monoglobaceae; genus UMGS1820. Next base: position 13,568 of record JAZREZ010000017.1, on the reverse strand, counting down.
TTTTTTGAAAATTTTTATCAGCCGTTAAGACGAGCCTCTAAAGCCGCCTTTTCCTCTTCATAACCGGGCTTTCCTAAGAGTGCAAACATATTCTTTTTGTAGCTTTCAACGCCCGGCTGGTTAAACGGATTTACACCCAGCATATATCCGCTGATACCGCAAGCCTTTTCAAAGAAATATACAAGCTGACCGAATGTGTATTCATCAAGTGCTTTAAGCTTTAGCAAAAGATTTGGAACGCCACCGTCAGTATGCGCTAAAAATGTTCCCTCAAACGCCTTTTGATTTACAAAATCCATTCCCTTGCCCGCCAAAAAGTTAAGACCGTCAACATTGTCAGCATCTTCTTCTATAATGAGGTCAGTTTTTGTGTTTTCAACTGTCAAAACCGTTTCAAACAAAGAGCGTCTGCCGTCCTGGATATACTGTCCCATAGAATGAAGGTCAGTAGAGAAATTAACCCCTGCGGGGAAAATACCCTTCTGGTCCTTGCCCTCGCTCTCGCCGTAGAGCTGTTTCCACCATTCTGTAAAATACTGAAGCTCAGGGTCGTAATTTACAAGCATTTCAATATCCTTGCCTTTTCTGTGAAGAATATTTCTTACAGCGGCGTACTGATAACATTCATTTTCTTGTAAATCATCTTTTGCATACATATCTCTTGCATCTGCCGCGCCCTGCATCATAGCAGAAATATCCGCACCGCAAACTGCGATTGGCAAAAGTCCAACCGCTGTCAAAACTGAAAATCTGCCGCCTACATCATCGGGCACAACAAAGGTTTCATAACCTTCCTCATCCGCAAGATTTTTAAGAGCACCCTTTGCCTTATCGGTGGTTGCATAAATTCTGTTCTTAGCCTCTTCCTTTCCGTACTTTTCTTCAAGATATTTCTTAAGAACACGAAAAGCAATCGCAGGCTCTGTAGTTGTACCTGATTTTGAAATAACATTTACAGACACATCTTTTCCTTCTATGCATTCAAGAACCGAATTTAAGTAATTGGGGCTTATGTTGTTGCCCGCAAATATAATCTGTGTCTTTGCGGTATAGTTATAAAAAGGCCCTGTCAAAAAATCAATTGCAGCCTTTGCTCCAAGATACGAACCGCCAATACCGATAACTACCAATACATCGGAATTGCTTCTTATTCTTTCTGCCGCCTTTTTAATTCTGTCAAACTCTTCTTTATCATAATTTACAGGAAGGTCAACCCAACCTAAAAAGTCATTGCCCGCACCAGTCTTTTCGTGAATTGCTTTGTGCGCCGCACTGACCTGAGGCTTAATCATCTCAATTTCTTCTTTGTTGAAAAAGTCAAGTGCCTTTGAATAATCAAATCTTATATTTTTCATTTTTGTCACTCCTTATAAAATACATATTCTAAATTTTACCACAATAGTAAACTTCTTGCAAGTAATATTTTATCAGAATTTTTGCATTATATACATTAAAAGCAAAAATATATACCTTTTCAATACATATATTGATACTGTATTTGCGTTTTCGCTATTTTTTCCGAAAAATTTTCAAATTTTAAAATATTGCGACAAATTCAAAAAAGACTTGTATTTACGGAAGCTTAATTGTATAATATAATCATCAGGCAGAAAGCGCAGGTTTACTTTATGAAAAAAATTCTTGTTTCGGCGTGTCTTTACGGGTATTGTACCCGTTATGACGGCAAAAGCAATTTGCTTCGGGATAAAACCTTTATGGAATGGAAAAATCGCGGACTTTTAGTTCCTGTCTGCCCCGAAGAGCTGGGCGGGCTTTCTACACCAAGAAAGCCGTCAGAAATTAAGGATGGCAGAGTTATAAATTCAGCAGGCGAGGATGTCACCGAAAATTTTGAAAGCGGAGCGGACAAGGCTCTTAAAATTGCTAAGGAAAATAATGTTTTGTTTGCGATTTTAAAGGACGGCAGTCCATCCTGCGGATGCAAACAGATTTATGACGGTTCTTTCACAAATACAAAAATCAGCGGCAGCGGAGTCTGCGCAAAACATCTTCTTGAAAACGGAATTGTAGTCCTTTCGGAAAATGATATGCTGACCGCAAAAATACTTTTTAACGAAAAATAACGGAGGATAAAATGAGCATCGGGTATATACACTCTTTTGAAAGTATGGGTTTAGTTGACGGTCCGGGAATACGCTTTGTCGTATTTTTTCAGGGCTGTCATTTAAGGTGCAAATTCTGCCACAATCCCGACACCTGGGAATTAAAATGCGGCACTGAAATCACTCCCGAAGAGCTGTTAAAAAAAATCATACGCTTTAAGCCTTACTTTGAAACTTCGGGTGGCGGAGTCACTTTTTCAGGAGGCGAGCCTCTTATTCAGTATGATTTTCTTTTGGAAATGCTAAGGCTCTGCAAGGAAAATGGAATACATACCGCCATTGACACAGCAGGCGTAGGCGTTGCCGATTGCAGAGAGGCATTACGCCTTGCGGATTTGATTCTCATTGACATAAAACAGCTTCGTCCAAAGGCATATGAGGATTTAGTTGGTGTAAAGGCATCTGCTTTTAAAAACTTTATGAAACAGGTTTTTGAAATACGCCCTGACATATGGCTCAGAGCAGTTATTATCCCCGGAATAAACGACTCTTTTGAATATATTCAGGATTTATGGGCTATGGCAAAGAAGATACCAAATGTTAAGAAAATAGAAATTTTGCCTTATCACACATTAGGAGTGAATAAATATGAGGCATTAGGGTTAGAATATCCGCTAGCAGACACTCCGCCAATGGATAAATCAGTTGCACGCAAATGGCAGGATATGCTTAATACAATTCTTATGTCTGAGTAGTAATTTTTGAATTAAATTTCGCAAAAAGTATTGACAATAAAGAAATTTTTGCTATAATGGGAAAGTAGTTATTTTTCAAGTCAATATTCCTCTATAGCTCAGTCGGTAGAGCATGCGGCTGTTAACCGCAGGGTCGTTGGTTCGAGTCCAACTGGAGGAGCCAAAACAAAAAGGTGCACGATGTGCGCCTTTTTTGTTTTACGTTTTCGATGGAGCGAACCAACGAGCCTGCGAGCCGCTTGCGGACGCAGGGAGTGCATAAATATACAAAAACTGTAAATAATACCATTGGTGATTAAAATGGGATTTATTTATGCAATAATAGCAGGCGCCGCTATGAGTATTCAAGGCGTCACAAATGCAAGGCTCGGCGAAAAAACAGGACTTTTTGAAGCAAACACCTTTGTTCAGGGTACTGCTTTTATAATCTCGCTGATAATTATGCTTATATGGGGGCAGGGAAACCTGAAAGAGATTGTCAGCGCCAAACCATATACTTGGTTTGGCGGAGCAATAGGGGTTTTGATTACCGTAACGGTTATGCTCTCACTTAAGGATTTAAGCCCTCAACTTTCGGTTTCCGCAATACTGATATCTCAGCTTATCGTTGCGGCACTTATTGATGCCTTTGGGATTATGGACACGCCAAAGCAACCCTTAAACATAACAAAAATCATCGGCACCGCTTTAATGATTGCGGGAGTTGTGCTGATTAAATTCAAAAAATGAGCCCCGAAGGACTCATTTTACACATTTATTTTTGCATGTTTTGGCATGAGGACAACCTATACAGGTATGTCCTCTTTTCTTTGCTTTGTATATGTAGCATACCGCTCCGCCTACCAGAGCAATTAACGCTACAACAAGAATAATATCAACCATATTCTACACCTTTATCTTTGCAGCATATTCTTTTTTAATGCGTTTGTCTGAGTTGACCATTAAATACGCTATAATTCCCATCATAACAACTACCGCAACAAGTCCTGCTAAAAAACCCGCTCCGACACTTCCTATCGTAATCAGCGTACCAATCTGGTATACAAAATATGCAACAATGTAGCCTACTGCAAACTGAAGCGCAATTCCGCCGAACAACCACTTTCGGCTCTTGATTTCAGCGTTCATAGCACCCATAGCCGCAAAACATGGCGGCGAAAACAGATTGAACATAAGATACGCAAGAGCGGCAACTTTTGTGATTGCAAACACACCTGCCACCTCTGCACCCGCACCCTCTAAAAGCGCAAGCTCCTGAGTATCAATAAGATTTTCAAGTCCTACATAGCAGACAGCAAGTGTACCTACAACATTCTCCTTTGCGATAAAGCCCGTAACCGCCGCCGCCGCAAGCTGCCACGCCTTTACACCGACGATTGGAATAAGCAGATACGCAATGGGATTTGCAACAGATGCAAGGATAGAGCCCTGCGCCTCTTCTGCCACCGCAAACGACCATGTAAATGTCTGCATAAGCTGTACAACTGTGTTACAAACAAGTATAATTGTTCCCGCTTTTATTATATACGAATATCCCCTTGAGCACATCGAAAAAAATGCTCTTTTAAAGGATGGAATTTTATACTCCGGAAGTTCCATAATAAAGAACGCTTTTCTGTTTTTGTGTCCCGCAATCTTATTTACGATAAGCGCACCCACAAATATAATAACAATTCCCACAAAATACATAAGCGTGCCAACCCATGAGGCTTCTCCGAAAAACGCCCCCGCAAAAAGGCCTATAACCGGAAGCTTTGCCCCGCACGGCATAAATGGTGTCAGCATTGCCGCCGCTCTGCGTTCTCTTTCGTTTCGGATTGTGCGGCACGCCATAATTCCCGGAATTGCGCAGCCCGTACCGACTACAAAAGGAATAACGGATTTACCTGAAAGTCCCACCTTTTTAAATATCGGGTCAAGTACAACAGAAACTCTTGCCATATATCCGCAATCCTCAAGCAAGGCAATTAAGAAATACATCACCATTACAAGAGGCAAAAAGCCAACTACTGCGCCGACACCACCGATAATACCATCAACCAGAAGCGACTGAAGCACAGGATTTGCACCTTCGATAAGAGTTTCAATCCATTCGCCAAACTTATCTATAAAGGTAACAAGCCCCGGAATAATCGTACCCGACTCAAATTCATAGCCCTCTGCTATCCATGTACCGAGCGTTGTCTGCGATATGTAAAACACCAAAAACATTATAACTGCAAAAATCGGAATACCAAGCCACTTATTTATAAGTACCCTGTCAATCTTGTCGCCGAAATTCTTTTCGCTGCTTAAAATCTTTCTTGTTTCAACTTCATCTACGATTTTATTGACAAATTCAAAACGCTTGCGGTCAGCAAACTCTACAGCTGACTTTGAGGTATAATCAACAAGTCCCTGGTTATAAGGTGCTTTCTGTTCTGTCCCCGACGCATCGATTGCAGCTTTAATAACCGCCTTAAGCCCATCTCTTGAGGTAGAAATCGTTTCTATAACGGGACAGCCAAGCTTTTTTGATAAGGCGGCTTCGTCTATAACCGTTTCTTTTTTCTCGTTTATATCGCTTTTGTTAAGAGCCACAACAACAGGAATGCCAAGCTCTAAAAGCTGTGTAGTAAAAAACAAGCTTCTGCTTAAATTTGTAGCATCAACGATATTTATAATAACATCGGGGTTTTCGTTTCTTACATAAGCACTTGTTATGCTCTCCTCCGATGTGAACGGACTCATCGAATACGCACCCGGAAGGTCTACCGCAACAATATCCATATCGGTGTACGCCTTTTTAACAGAATGTTCTTTCTTCTCTACTGTAACGCCCGCCCAGTTACCAACCTTTTCATTTCTGCCCGTGAGCGCATTATACATTGTGGTTTTGCCCGAGTTGGGGTTGCCCGTTAAAGCAATTCTCATAACATTTTCCTCCTCGTTTATGGTTAGCCACCGCTAACCTCTTACCAAAAAACAATCAGCGATTGTTTTTCAGATGATTATAGCCTCTGCAAGCTGGGTGTCAATGTTGTATCGTGCATCCTTGATGGAAACTATGCAACCGCCCGAAATATGCGAAACTACTGTAATTCCCTCTCCGCTGTAACAGCCAAGAGAAAACAAAAATGCATCAAGCTCTTCATCATCCGTTTCAATCCGCTGAATGATATATTCTTTTCCTTCTATTGCCTCTGTCAAATTCATAATATCACCCTATTCTTTTTGAGTTAGCACCCGCTAACCACTTGTCATTATAGCACCGTAAGAAAATTTTGTCAACACCTTTTTTAGCAAAACTTGATTTTTCTTTAAGGTTGTGTTATCATATATAAAAATACTTGGAAAGGAGTTTGTTTATGAAAGAATCAGGCGAAATGTACCTTGAGTCGATTTATGTTTTATGTAAGTCAAAACAAGCTGTCCGCTCTATTGATGTTGCGGAATATATGAACTACTCCAAGCCAAGTGTGAGCCGTGCTGTCGGACTTTTAAAAAGAGATGGTTACATTCTTACAGATGATGACGGCTACATCACCTTAACCGACAGCGGTGTAAAAAAAGCAGAGGACATTTTTGAAAGGCACACTGTTCTTACAAAAATTCTGACAGTGCTTGGCATTGACGAGGAAACGGCATCGGAAGATGCCTGCAAGATAGAGCATGTAATCAGCGAAAAGACATTTAATGCTCTGAAAAATTTTCTGGATAACAAAAAATGATATGTGCAAAAGCACATATCATTTTTTATACCATTCTTATATTAAGTTTAAGCTCTGTAAGCTTTGCGGAAAATTCTGCATCAAGCGCATTTTCCTCTGTTATAATTCCTGTTATATCTTCAAAATCGGCAAGCTTTACAAATCCGACTCTGCCAACCTTGGTCTTGTCGCAGATATAATATTTCTCGGTTGCTTTTTCCATCATTGCTTGCTTTATATGACATTCAGGCTCGTTGCTCTCTAAAATTCCGCCGTTTATCGTTATTCCTCGGCTACTGAAAAACATTTTGTTTACAAAATAATTTTCACGGATATTTTTTTCGGCAATGCTTCCCACCAAAGACATATTTGAACTCATCATTCCGCCTACATCAATCAGACGAATATCAGGATTTGTGCAGAGCTCATTTAACACTCTTAAAGAGTTTGTCACAACCGTTATATTTTTAAAATCCTTAAGCTCTTTCGCGAGATAAAACGCAGTAGTTGACGCATCAATAAACACCGCATCACCTGCCGCAACAAGCTTTACCGCTTCTTTGGCAAGACGCTCTTTTGCTTCTACATTAGTATATTTACGCTTTTCAAGAGATAACTCGTAGTTGTTCCCCTCAACAGGAACAGCACCGCCGTGTGTGCGAAGCAAAGCTTCTTTTTTTTCAAGCTTTTCAAGGTCACGGCGTATGGTTTCTTCTGTTACACCAAGCTCTGTGCTCAGCTTGCTTACAGAAACCGCCCCCTGCTCTTTGAGCCGCTCGATTATTGCATTTTGTCTTTCAAGCGCAAACATACAAATCCCCCTTTATTTCTTAATTATGGTTACCTTATCTCCGTTTTTAAGTCCGGCTGAGTTTGCATCATCTGTATCGATATGCATTTCAACATTAAAATCATCTCTCACTCTTACCTGAACATCAAAAAACTTAGTCGGCTTTATTCCGTCAACTATAACATCGACATAGTCATTATCTTTAATTCCGTTTTTAGCCGCATATTGTGGCGTTAAATGTATATGTCTGTTTGCTATAATTACGCCCTCTTTAAGATATACACAGCCTTTTGGTCCTACGATTACAAGCTTTTCAGAGCCCTCAATCTCACCCGATGGGCGAACAGGGGGGCTTACCTTTAATACAAAAGTATCCGTTCTTGAAATCTCAACCTGTGTATTTTTTCTGACGGGACCTAAAACTCTTACCTTTTCGATAGACTTAAGAGATGGGCCTACCAATGTAACAAACTGTTCCGAAGCAAATTCCCTGCCCATCAGCGTTTTTGCTTTGGTAAGTTCAAACCCTTTACCAAAAAGAGTTTCTAAATCTTCTTGCGACAAATGAATATGTCTTTGGGATACGCCAACCTTTATTTCTTCGCTGTCACTGTTCATCTGGGCAAGTGCTTTTCTTACCGCGTCTGCCACCATTTGTTCTGTAATCATAGCGCACCTCCTACATATCAAAGAATTTTGTAACTTCTGCGTGAGGGCTTGGAATAACCTCACATCCAAAAACCTCTCCAAGCTGCTCGGCTCTTTTTCTTCCCGCCTCGATTGCGGCAGTAACTGCATCAACCTTGCCATTGATAATAATGGTTACAAGGCGACCGCCCAACCTTTTTTCTGTATGTATAAGCCTTACCTCTGCCGCTTTAAGCATTGAATCAAGGCCTTCAATAGATGCAACCAAGCCTTGCACCTCAAGTAATCCTATTGCTCCCATTTACTCCGCCTCCCTGAATGATTTCGGCAACTTTTTGTTAAACTTATCCTTGTTAATATCAAGCAGATACGCCATCTTATCAACATCTGTGCCGGGATTTGAAATTATATGGGAAACAATGAACTTTCCCTTTGATTTTGCGTACTCACTGCCCGCTTCAACAGCCGCTCTAACATCGCTGACGCTACCCTCAATTTTTACCGCCATAACGAGCGGTGCGGGTACATCGGGCGAAATCGGTCTGTTTCTGTCAAAGGCAATTACCTTAATGTTTGCCGCCTTTGCCGCAATATCTGCCACACAAACTGCGGTTGTAAAGCTGTAAACCTCTATTACTCCTAATGCTTTCATATCCAACTATCCTTTATTAAATAATATGTAATCCGTCAACCAACACACATCTTCTCTGTCTTGTAAAGGAGTGTGCCGCTGTAAGTCCTTCACCCGTAGGTCCTGCTATTGTAAAGGTTGTATATCCCTCACCGCCGGCACCGATACCCGCAAAGGATGGTGCATTCTTAACAAATATTGTAGTTTCAACCGCCTTTGCAAATGCAGTTAAATTATCAACATTCTTAGAGTGAATATGCGCCGTATGTCTGTTGCCGTGCTCTGCCTTTACAGCTTCTTTTATTGCTTCTTCAATATTATCAACTCTGACAATTGGCAAAATCGGCATCATAAGCTCTTCTATAACAAACGGATGGTCTGCAGTTACTTCGCAGATAATAAGTCTTGGGTCTGCATCTATGCCTAATTCCTTTAAGAACTTGCCTGCATCTCTTCCTACCCAATCCTTGTTAATAGTAAGACCTTTTTTGCCCTCAACAAGTGCAATCTTAACAAGTCTTTCGGTCTGCTCTGCATTGATTAGATATGCGCCGTTTTCGGTCATTGACTTTATAAGTCTGTCCGCTACATTTCTGAATACAAAACACTCTTTTTCAGCAATACACGGAAGGTTATTATCAAAGCTTGCACCAAGAACTATATCTCTGCCCGCCTTTTCAACATCTGCAGTATCATCAACAATAACAGGGGGATTACCCGCTCCTGCGCCGATTGCCTTTTTGCCTGACGATAAAAGTGCCTTTACAACTCCGGGTCCGCCCGTTGCAACAAGCATACGAACGATTGGTGATGCCATCATCTCATCAGATGATTCTTTAGTCGGATTTTTAACTGTTACGACTAAGTTTTCAGGGCCGCCTGCTTCTAAAATTGCTCTGTTTACCAAATCTACTGCATAATTTGCAGTTTCCTTTGCGTTGGGGTGAGGATTAAATACAACTCCATTACCTCCCGCAATCATACCGATTGAGTTACAGATAACAGTTTCTGATGGATTTGTAGACGGGGTAATACTTCCGATTACGCCGTAAGGCGCCATCTCGATTAAAGTAAGTCCGTTATCGCCCGAATATGCAGACGGATGAATATCTTCCGTTCCGGGAGTCTTGTTGGCAACAAGCTGATGCTTGATTATCTTATCCTCTACTCTGCCCATTCCGGTTTCCTGAACACCCAAAACTGCCATATTTTCAGCCTCGTTAAGAGTGAACTCACGAATTTTTGCAATCATTTTTTCTCTTTGCTCGATTGTGTAGCTGCGATACTGCTTATACGCCTTATCAACAGCTGAAAGCGCTTCTGCCATTGTATCAAAAACACCAATTTGTTTTTTTGTTTTTGTCATAGAGCCTATAACACTTGCCACAATTTCACTTATATATTTTTCATCCAACATATGTAATCCTCCTTAAAGAATATTCTTCCAAAGCTTTTCAGACGGTCTTGCAATGACACTGCTGTCTAAATACATTCCGTTCTGACCAACGGCATTTTTAGCACTCTCGATTGCGGCAGTAACGCTTGCCACATCGCCCGTAAGTGTCATATAAGATTTTCCGCACATACCCCTTGCAATTCTAAGTTCCAAAAGATTTACAAGAGATGTTTTTGCCGCTACATCCGCCGCAACAATTATTGATGCCGCAGAATATGTTTCAAGCACGCCGAGGGCCTTTGGCTCTTCAACGCTTGCTGTTCCGTAGATTGCGGCAAATATATCCTCGTGCGGATTGCCGAGTACAAATGAGTCTATCAGCTTTCCACCGCAACGGTTTTTAGCTGAATCAACCGCCGCCCTTACTGCACTTAAATCACCGCTGATAATTGCAATGTATTTGCCCGGGCAGACTGTCTGCGCCTCTATCAGCTCAACCTCAGAGGTTTTGAGCATCGTATCGGTCGCCTCAATACCTACCGGTGTATTCATATATTCTATCATTCCGATAGCATTTGCCATTACTTTTCACCTCGTCTGTCGATTATAATAAACTTCTCGGTCACATCCGCCACTACTCCATCAATACTTGAATGAAGAGGAACGGATAGTCCTTTATTTGCATCTGCAATTTTTTGATTCCTTTTAACTGTATTTCCCGCCTTTACGCAGGGAACAGCCGGGGCACCGATAGTCTGCGAAAGCATAATTTTTACGCGTTTTGGTTTTACTGTTGTTTCTTTTATTTCTGCAGGCTTATCGTATTTTACAAGGTCTATTCTCTCCATAAGCCTCTTCATAGGAACTTGTCTGTAATCACGGCTTATTTTTACCTCTTCCGCCTTTTCGTGCTTTTTAGGAGTTATTCCGTTTTCACGCATTTTTATCTTGAATTCATCTATAAGGCTTCGGGGATTTAATCCCTGCGTGCAGGAATACAATTCACAAAGTCCGCAGGATACACAATACACGGCATCTGAAACCGCTTTTGCCTTATAGGTTGCACCGTTTGCAACCGCATCCATAAAAGCCGCAGGATCTATAGGAAGCCCTAAAAGATTTCTCGGGCACAAATCCGTGCACATTCCGCATTGACAGCAAACGCTTTTCGCTCTTCCTGCCGATACAGAAGTTTTTGCTTTTCTTTTCATTACAACCGGATGAGTTTCATTAAACAAAAGCACACCGTTTGTAGTTTTTGTTACAACATCATATTCGCTCGCAAGCTTTCCCGTCATAGGTCCGCCGTTTATAACAACGGCATTCTCATCGGTCTTTCCGCCCGCAAGCTTTATCAGCTCTTTAAAGCTTGTTCCTAAGGGAACGCAAAATGTTGCAGGCTTTTTAACCTCACCCGCAACGGTAACATATTTTTGGGTAACAGGCTCATTTTTATGTATTGCGTTATAGATATTGAGCACAGTTTCCACATTGAACACACAAACACCAACCGAAAGCGGAATGTTGCCCGCAGGCACACGGCGTTTTGTGGTTTGATATATCAATACAACCTCATCTCCCATCGGGTAAACCTCGGGAAGACAAGATAATTTTCCGCATTTATAGTCGTTGAGAACAGACTGTACTGCCTCAACAGTTTTTGTATACCTTTCTTTGACCGCAACAATAAACTGCTCAGCTCCCACGACTTGCCTTATTTCATCAAGAGCCTTTACAATCTCGTAGGGATTTTTCTCAAGCAGTTGTCTGTGCATTTTGAAAAGAGGTTCACACTCTGCACAGTTGAGTATCAAAGTATCTATTTTTTTGTCAAGCTTTGCATAAGACGGGAAGCCCGCGCCACCCGCACCTGCAACACCGCAGGCTTTAACTGTTTTTACAAGCTCATCAAATGTCATTTATATCAGTTCTCCAATTCGGGACATACATCTACAATACCAACAATTGCCGCATCAACGGGTGTGTCGGGAATATCACAGCCAATTCTTGCCGCACTGCCGAGTGCCACAAGCACAGCCTCACCTATACCCGCACCGATATTGTCTATCGCTACTATTCTTTTTTTGCCAAAATTCATACTGTCAGGCAGTTCAACTATCATAAACTTGTTGCCTACCAAATTTTCATTTTTACGAGTGGAAACAACGCTTCCTACTACTTTTCCGATAAGCATAATAATCTCCTATCTTGCTTTACCCCTGCGGGATATATCCCGCAGGGAATAAATCAACTAAAATTTACTTAAGTGAAGGAAGAATTTTCTCCACATCACCATGAGGTCTTGGGATTACATGTACTGCAACCAATTCACCAAGACGCTGAGCGCTTGCAGAACCTGCCTCTGTAGCTGCCTTTATTGCACCTACATCACCTCTTACCATAACGCTTACAAGACCAGAACCTATCTTCTCTGTGCCAACGAGTTCAACCTTTGCTGCCTTAAGCATTGCATCTGCTGCCTCAATTGCTGCAACCAAGCCTCTGGTTTCTATCATACCTAATGCTTCCATTGACATTCTTTTCACCTCCGTTTTAACGGTTTCAGTTTTAACTGTTTCAGTTGTTTTTGCCGCTGCAGTTTTTGTCGCTGCCGGCTTTTTAGCTGCTGCCATTTTAAATCAATCCTCTCTAAGATTTATTAAAACTTAGGCAATAACTTCTCAACATCGTTGTGAGGTCTTGGGATTACGTGTACCGCAACCAATTCACCAAGACGCTGAGCGCTTGCAGAACCAGCTTCTGTAGCTGCCTTTACAGCACCTACATCGCCTCTTACCATAACACTTACAAGACCTGAACCGATTTTTTCAGTGCCGATGAGTGTAACTTCTGCTGCCTTTACCATTGCATCTGCCGCCTCGATTGCTGCAGTCAAACCTCTTGTTTCGATCATACCTAATGCTTCCATAGCCATTTTAAAATTCCTCCTAAAAATTATTTATATGGTGTTTATTTATTTACTATTGCTATTTTGAGGCCTTCCATCTTAAGATTGGTAACAAGCGCCTCGTTGATTTCTTCAAGCGGATACTTGTGGGTAATAAGTTCGCCTAAAGGAAGACCTATACCCTTTGCACGCTTTAGAAAATCGAATGTTGTTGCGTAATCTCTTAAGGTATATACCCAAGAACCTACAGTTGTGATTTCCTTTGCACATATATCAAAGTGCGGATTAATTGTTGCATCGCCGCCGTTTATAAAGAATCCAAGCTCACAAAGTCCGCCACCGTTTCTTATAAACTTATAGATGTTGCTGTGCGCAACAGGTGAACCTGTACACTGGAATGCAAAGTCTGCATCATAACCGCCGAACGCCTCTTTAACTGCACCGCTTAATGCTTCAATACCCTTGTGGTCTTTAAAGTTTACAGTCTTGGTTGCGCCCATCTTCTTTGCAAATTCAAGACGCATTTCGTTACCGTCAACAGCAACGATGTTTTCAATACCCATTGTTCTGAGAACTGCAATACAGATAAGACCGATAGGTCCGCATCCCTGTACCACAACTCTTGAATTGAATCTGAGAATGCCTGTTGTCTTTGCTCTTTCAACTGCGTGAATAAGCACTGCACAAG